>CAYXDR010000315.1:0-4355 GCA_964463515.1 uncultured Desulfobacteraceae bacterium
GGGGAATCCATAAGTTATTGGAATGACTGGACCCCGGCCTGCGCCGGGGTGACGAAATAGGGCGGATTTTGACTTCTTACGAGTTCATCAATTTTGGAAGTTGACGCGTTCGATTGCTTGACACCTCTTTACGTTTTGCTTATGCTTCTGGTTCCTGCATTATCGGTATCTGCGTCGGAAGGACGGGATGGTCAGCTTTCGATGCCGGCGCCGAAGCACAAGGACCATTGCTTTTTTTGAACATGATTCTTCGGTGAAAACACTTGTTCCGGATGATAGTGGATGTTTTTTACTCGGTGCTTCAGGCTGTTATGTACTCATCAATTAACGGTGAACACTGACATTCCAGATTTCAATAGCAAGTGGAACCTCCTATGCCCGCATCACCGGTATGCTGGAGGTTTCGTGGAAAGTTGTCATGGGTGAGAAGGGATTCGATTTTTTTCAGGGCCATTCCCTGCGTTATCTGGAAATGGCTTTTCGAACGGACAGACGTGAGCGGCTGGAAAACCCTGATTCGTATGGCAAGCGTACCGGAGAGTGCGGAGACACTGTGGAATTTTTCCTTACCCTTCGTAACGGTTTCGTGGAAAAAGTATCTTATGATATAGATGGTTGCATGAATACCAACGCTTGTGCTAACGCGGTTGCCGAAATGGTGGAGGGGAAAAGTGTTGAAAGAGCCTGGGATGTTACGCCGGAAAAGCTTATCGTTTTTCTTGAAACCCTCCCGCCGCAGAATTATCATTGCGCGGAACTTGCTGTAGGCGCCCTTTATCTGGCTCTTTCCGACGCTGCAAAGAAAGACAAGGCGGTTATTGTCCATCCGGAAACAAACCAGCGGTCTGATACCTCCACGGGTAACGGTCCCCGCTTATAAAAAGAAGGAGGAACCATGGCAAAGAAACTTCTGGTGGCTTTCGATGATTCCGAAAATGCTTCGAGAGGGGTCTCTTTTATCGCCGATTATTTTTCCAGGGACGTTGATGTTACGCTTTTGAGCGTGGTTCCCGATACCGCAGCGGTGTGTAATATGAACAGCCCCAGCCTCACACCCTATTTCCGCGACAAACAAGGCGCATTTTGCACCATAGAAGATATGAAAAAACAGCTTTTGAAGGATTCGCTCGTATCGGCCCGCGATAAACTCGAGGCCGCCGGTTTCGAAAAGGAAAGGATAAACACAAAGGTTGTTTCCGAGGATAAGGGAGTCGCCCGGACCATCATAAGGGAAGCCGGAAGTGGTTACGACACCCTGTTGATCGGCCAGAAAGGACATTCGGCCCTCGAGGAGTTCTTCATGGGAAGCATCACCTACAAGGTCATCAATTCAGTCAGAAATATAAACATAGTGCTCGTGAGATAACGGCCTTCCATCCCTGGATGCTTGATGGAAGCGTTGCATTCAGTACAGCTTATAACAATATAGGGTTATAGTGGCGGGCGGCGCAGCGGCACCGCCTGGAGTGATCCGGCCCCTTGTCGACCTGTTTTTGCTCTTCTTCAGGCCGGTTTAAATCAAAACAGATTTATGGAAGGGAGGAAAATCATGAAAAAAGTTTCCTTGTTGTCTGTACTGGTTCTTGCCCTGTGCTTTATGTTCTGCGTATCACAGGCGGCGGCCGAGCAGAAATTTCTGCGCATGGCTTCCGGCCCTGAGGGAGGATCCTGGTACCCCCTTGGATCCGCCATGATGAACATCCTGCAGCGTGAGCTTGGAATCAGCACATCGAACGGTCCCGGTGGCGGAGTCGGGAACTGTAAGGTCGTCGGCGGGGGTAGGGCGGACCTCGGATGGAGCTATACTCATACAACCTACAATGCTTACAAAGGGTTGAGCGAATTTGAGGGCAAGAAACTCGATGATGTGCGGCATTTGATGTCTTTGTACCCCGGCGTGTTTCAAACCGTGGTGCCGGAGGACAGCGATATACAGTCCTACTCTGATTTGAAAGACAAGCATATCGTTCCCGGTAAGACAGGATTTACAGGTACCGCCATCGCTGAACTCATCCTTAAAGCATATGGGCTTACCTTCGACGGCATTAGGAAAGCCGGCGGTAAAGTCAGCTTCGTGGGTTATGCCGATTCGGCTGCCTTGATGAAAGACGGTCACTCGGACGCCTACATGGCCGTGACATCATGCCCCCAGGCCACGATCATAGACCTCGAATTCAGGCCTGGAGTAAGGTTTCTTGCTGTTGAACCCGAGTATCAGAAAAAAGTTCAAGAGCTGGAGCCCGGCTTGAGTCCGATAATGATCCCCAAGGAAGCCTACAAGAGCCTGGATGCGGATGTTCCGACCATGGGAACCGTAACCAATATCATTATCAACAAAAACGTATCTGACGATCTTGCCTATAAAATCGTTAAGACGTTGTACGCTCACTGGGATGAGCTTAAACAGGTTAAGAAAAAGGCAATAGAAGACTCTGATCCGAAAAAGGCGCTTCTGGGAAATTCCATTCAGGTGCATCCGGGCGCTCTTAAGTATTACAAGGAAATCGGCATCGCCGACTGACAGCAAAGACTCGTGCGGGAAATGATCCCGCACGGGTTTCTTTCCGTTTCCCGGCCGCACCAGCGGTCTTGATATCTTTTTTTAGAATGGAAAGGATCAATGAGCCTTGTCAACCATCCAGCCCAAGATTGAATATCAGGAAACGAAAAAGGAGAGCGTCCTGGAGTGGCTTCTGCGCCAGGAAAAAAGCGTGTTGAGGTATCCCGTCGAGCTCGCTGTCTGCCTGTTCTCCATTTCACTTACGATCTACCACCTTTTCATCGCCTATGCCGGTTCCCTCGAAGCCCATGCATTCCGTTCGACACACCTGGCTTTTATTATGGTGCTGTGTTTTCTGTTGAATCCTCTGGGGCGGAAGAGTTGGACCGCGCCCAAAAACTGGTGGTTCGCCGTGGATCTGTTGCTTGTGGGCTTGACCATAGCGATCCAGGTTTACAAGCTTTGGGATATAGCAGAATTCATTCAGCGACAGGGAGATTTAACGAACCTCGACATCTGGGCAGGGACCGTGTTCCTGGTTCTGTTGCTGGAGGCGACCAGGAGGGCCGTGGGATGGGCGATGGTGGCGATTGCAGGGTTTTTCCTGGTACAGACCGCCTTTTCGGACAAGTTTTTCGGCATATTTTACGGGCCTCCGAGTGACCTGTTCACCATCATTGATTATCTGTTTATGAGGGAAAACGGAGTCTTCGGCATTCCTCTAATGGTTATGGCCACCTACATTTTCCTTTTCATCCTTTTCGGGGCAATTCTTGTCCGGTCCGGAGCGGGAAAGTTTTTTATCAACGTTGCCATGGCTCTTACGGGGAGCAAGGTGGGAGGGCCTGCAAAGGCATCGGTGGTAAGCTCCTGCCTGATGGCTTCGGTTTCAGGCTCAGCGGTGGCGAATGTGGTGACGACCGGCAGCTTCACCATTCCCTTGATGAAACGTGTTGGTTACAGGTCCTATTTTGCAGGGGCGGTGGAAGCCTGTGCTTCTTCGGGCGGCCAGATAATGCCGCCGATAATGGGTGCTGCTGCTTTTGTAATCGCGGAATTTATGAATGTGCCGTATCTTCAGGTTGCCAAGGCCAGCATATTCCCGGCCGTCATCTATTTTTTTTCCATCTTCGTGATGGTACATTTTGAGGCGCGGCGAAAAAACCTGGCAACGGTATCTAAAGATGAACTGCCGGACCTTAAAACCGAGCTCAAACAAAGCGGGCACCTGTTTCTTTCAATCATTATTATAATTGTACTGATGGTGGCTGGGTACACGCCGATGTTTGCAGCGTTCTATGCGATAATTTCCGTCCTTGTGCTGAGTATGATTCGGAAGGAAACGCGGATGAGCCCGGTGCAGATGTTTTCTGCCTTTGAAGAGGGTGCGCGTCAGGCCGTGAGCGTTTCCGTAGCTTGCGCTGCAGCGGGCATAATAATAGGATGCGTTTTCGTCTCGGGTCTGGGGCTCAAGTTTTCCACGATGCTGGTGGATCTTGCCGGCGGTAATCTCGTGATGGTGCTCATATTGACCATGTTCGCGTCGTTGATACTGGGAATGGGGTTGACAACGACCGCAGTCTACATCACCCTGGCTGCCTTGGTTATTCCGGCCGTAGTGAGCATGGGGGTGGAGCCTATAGCCGCCCATTTGTTCGCATTCTATTTTGGCCTGGTATCGGCCATTACGCCTCCGGTGGCATTGGCATCGTTTGCGGCCGCAGGTGTGGCCAATGCGCCTCCGATGCTGACCGGTATACACTCCTTCCGGCTCGGGATCGCCAAATATGTTCTGCCTTTCGTATTCGTATTCAACCCTGCGATGCTCTTTGTGGGAGACTGGTTCAGCATATTG
>CAYXDR010000316.1:0-4350 GCA_964463515.1 uncultured Desulfobacteraceae bacterium
ACTATTCTCCTCCTTTCACCCCAGAGCGCCATGATGCGCTGGATCGGAGGGATTTTCGGATGGCCCGATTTAAAAACGGCGTGATCGCACCGCTGACAAAGGGGAGGTGACATGGGCATGAATTCCGGTAAGCCCATAAACCTTGCCGGCCATGTCTTGATCCGCATACTGCCGGCTGCCCTCGTTTTGCTCATCCTGTTCGGGGTCGTTTTTCTCCATCGGGAAAACACGACGATGGAGGCACGCGTATCTGACCGCCTGAAGCTCTGCGCTGAACGCGTTGAGGACTTTTTTTCCGAAAAAATCAGTGCGTTCCAGGGGCAGGTCCGCATGATCGCCCAAAACGACCTTCTGGCAAACAGTATCATCGATTTCCAGGAAAGGCACCGGTATCTGCCGTTTTATTTCCGTTCACTGAAAAGCATCGGAGGGACATCGGCCGAAGCAAGGTTTTCTTTACTTGATTTCAAGGGCCGGGAGATAATATCAAATGACCTGGAGGCCGGTCCAGATTTGGACGAGGCCGCATATGCAGCTGGAATAGAGCAAAGCCTTGAAGTGATGGTTTTTGACCGGGAGGGAATGCTTTTTTCCTCACCTGTGTTGATTCATGGGTTCGCCGAAGGGGCCGTAAGCGTATCCTTGAACCGGAAAAATGTGCAGAGGTATTTCGCAGGAATAGCCCCGCCGGGTTACGGCACCGCTGTTTTCGATGAGTCAGGCCGGATCATTTTGGCCAATTCCTACTACGAGAGCACAACCGGCCTGCAGGCTTCGAATCCTCGGAGGGAATGGGTAACCGAGAGCAGGGCGGTTGACCTCGGGGATGCGGGGTGTTTCGAAATTTCGGTCGGTATGCCCCGCCGCATAGCCTACGCGGACATGCTTAGTATGCGAAATCAGATGATTTTGCTTTTAAGCTTCGCTTTTTTTGCTATCCTGGCCACGATTGTGCTGGCTACGCGTCTTACCGCGCGTCCGGTGGCCGGCCTTGCCCAAGAGTTTCTGGAGGTGGCGCACAAACGCGACCTGGCAGCGAGGGTGTCGATCGAGGGGCCGCGGGAGCTGCAGGCATTGTCTTTCTCCTTCAACCAGACAATGTCTAAGCTGGAGTCTTCCCACACTTCCTACAGCAGACTCGACGAACTTCTGGCTGGGAGCCCGTCGGTAATTTACACGGCCGATCCCCGCAGCCTGAAACCCACCTTCGTAAGCGTCAACATCCTGGAACTGCTTGGCTTTGAAAGGGAACAGGTGATTAGTTCCGCTGACTGGTGGCGAAGCCATATCCATCCCGAGGATAAATCTGATTTCATCCAAAGGGCAATGCACTGGTCGGCGGCCGGCGCAGCCGGGCACCTGGCCGTCAGCTACCGGATGAAACGGGCCGACGGAAACTGGATATGGATCGAGGACCGCATTAAACGGCTTCCACGTGAGCATGGGTCGAACCCCGAGCTTGTGGGGGCGTTGAGCGATATCACCGAGCGTAAGCATGCCGAAGAGGCCCTTGCGGGAGAAGCGGAGGAAAGGCGGATACTTCTGGACAATATTATAACCCAGGTTTGGTATCTGACAGATGATCACACATACGGCGCCGTCAACAAGGCGCACGCCCTGTTCAACGGGGTTCAGCCGGAGGATTTCGCTTTCAAAGACATGTATGATATTTTTCCGATGGAAGTAGCCGACACCTACCGTCAAAGCAACAAGGAGGTATTTCAAAGCGCCAGGCCGGTTTACTCCGAGGAGTGGGTCCCTCATGTGTCCGGGGAGCGGAGGCTTATCTCGATACTGAAATCGCCCAAGCTCAATGAAAAGGGAGAAGTGGAATATGTGGTCTGCTCCGCCGAGGATATTACCGAGCGCAGGCAGGCGGAAAATCAACTGAACGAGTTGAACGCCACCCTGGAGCAGCGCGTCGAGGCCCGCACCCGCCAACTGCAGGAAGCACACTCCAAACTCTATATCCAGGGCAAGATGGCCTCTGTCGGGCAGCTTGCGGCGGGGCTGGCACATGAAATCAACAACCCTGTAAGCTTTCTGCGCATCAACTTTTCGGTGATAGAAGAAAATGTCAGGGCGGTGGAAAAGGTTCTGGCAAAATACCGGGAAGTTCTATCCGCGCATGCCGCGGAGGGCGGCGCGCCGGTCCTGGAGGGAGGTTTGTTGTCCGCCTTTGAAGAGGAGATGGACCTGAAGTTTATACTCGGGGAATTTCCGGGCCTTTTTTCCGAGTCGCGCGACGGATTCGACCGTATAACCGAAATTATCACCAGCATGCGAAACTTTGCCAGAAAAGACGAGCCCAAGTCGTTCGTAAACTTCGACATCAACACCGCGGTGCGCAATACTCTGGTCCTGGCCCGCAATGTGTACAAATACAGTGCTGATGTTGTGCTCGAGCTGGAGGAGGTGCCCGAAATTCCGGGTGTGGCCGGTCAGATAAATCAGGTGTTATTGAACCTTATCGTTAATGCGGCCCAGGCCCTGGATGAACACGCAGAGCAAAGCGGGGAAATGGGGCGGATCGTTATCCGCACTGGAAGTTGCCCGGAAGGGGTATACTGCGAAGTCATGGACAACGGGCCGGGCATTCCGGACGGTTTGATGGAATCCATCTTCGACCCTTTTTTCACCACCAAGCAGCCGGGCAAAGGCATGGGGTTGGGGCTGAGCATTTCCTATGATATTGTCGTAAACAAGCATGACGGCCAGATGACCGTGAACAACCGGGCGGGCGGAGGAGCCTGTTTCCGCGTGGTCCTCCCCGCCCACACCGCGTCATCCGGCAATCAATGACGGCCTGCGGGCTTTTGAGTAACAAACAGAACAAGGAATCCTGGATATATGTCAAAAAGGGATTGTAAATGGAAAAAGACGAGAGCTTTTTTCTGCTGATAGTAGATGATGAGAAGGATATGCTGAGCAGCCTAAAGCGGCATTTCAGACGGTATCCCTATGAGGTCCTGCTGGCTGAAAACGGTGATGAAGCCATGGATTGTCTCTCTAGGCAAAAAGTGGATTTAATGCTGCTTGACCTCAAGATGCCCGGAAAAGACGGTATGACGGTTTTAAGGGAGGCAAAGGAAAAATATCCGGACCTGGATGTTATCATGCTGACGGCCCACGGAGGGGTGCGTGAAGCGGTGGAGGCGATAAAGATAGGCGCACTGGATTTTTTTGAAAAATCCACTTCATTTGACAGCCTCAACAACAAGATATCCCAGGTTTATAAAATGTGGCTGCTTGAGCGTGAAAACACCAGTTTGAGGGAAGAGCTCGGGGTAAGATTTTCCTTTGATGAGTTAATAGGACGATCCTCTCCCGTGCTCAAATTGAAGGACCTGATAACGCGTGTCAGCCCGACGGATACATCTGTCTTGATCCAGGGTGAAAGCGGCACGGGGAAAGAGCTTGTTGCAAAGGCCATCCATCATCACAGCGCCAGGCGGTCAGGACCTTTCATCCCTGTGGACTGCGCCGCGATCAACGAATCGGTTATGGAAAGCGAGTTGTTCGGCCATGCAAAAGGGGCCTTTACGGGTGCGGACCTGGCAACTCTCGGGCTGGTACGCTCGGCGGACAGGGGAACCCTTTTCCTGGATGAAGTGGGAGAACTCCCGCCTGGGATGCAGGCGAAACTGCTTCGCACCATTCAGGAGCGGATTGTCCGCCCGGTGGGCTCCGCAGCGATGATACCTGTTGATATAAGGATCGTGGCGGCAACGAACCGTAACCTGATCGAAGAGATTTCCCTGAACCGTTTCCGGGAGGATTTGTATTATCGTTTAAGCGCCGTCACGCTGCACGTTCCACCGCTGAGAGAGCGCGGAGAAGATGTTTCACTGCTGGCCCGGCATTTTGTTGAAAGGTTCGCCGGTGGGCGGAATATTCCTAAAATTATTTCAAAAGCAGCCATGGAAGTCCTGTCCGCGCGAGAGTGGCCGGGAAACGTACGGGAGCTTGAAAACATTATCCGCAGGGCGATTGCCTTTTCAAAGGCAGACACCATTTTACCGGAGGACCTGTCCTATCCCTTTGATCAGGAGGCAGCAACGGTTTCCGACCCGGCTCGGTTGTCCGATTATGAACTGGAGGCGATTCGAAACGCTCTTGAAAAAAGCTTCGGAAACCGCCGCAAGGCCGCCCGAATGCTGGGGATCAGCGAGGCAACGCTCTACCGGCGTATCAAGCGGTATAACCTGTAGCGCTCCATCATTACTTGCCATGCCTTGTTGGGATAATCGAAATCGAAATCGGTATCGAAAAGAACGCTGATCAGCTTCCGATACCGATGCCGATAGCGACCCCGACCCCGAAGGATATCGTTGTTTTGACTTTTTACGA
>CAYXDR010000317.1:0-2247 GCA_964463515.1 uncultured Desulfobacteraceae bacterium
ATAGCGACCCCGACCCCGAGGGACATCGTTATTTTGACTTTTTACGAGGCCACCAGGAGTAATGTTCAGGGGGAAGCGAAACCGGTTCTGCCGGGTTACGGTGGAGAGATAAACGATGCCTGAAATGAGCGAAAACTATGTCCTGGGAATATGGGACGGACATGATGCAGGGGCCGCGCTGTTAAAGGGGGACCGCGTCGTGTGTGCGGCCAATGAGGAAAGATTCAGCCGCAGGAAGCTGGATGTGGGCTTCCCCGTGCTTTCGGTCCAAGCCTGCCTTGCCGATGCAGGAATAGGGCCGGGAATGATCCTGGACATAGCGGCATCCACCACCGACCCGGCAAAAACTCTTACAAGGCTGTTTCCGTCTCTTAAAGAGGAGTATTACCTTGTCAGGCGGCGGAAAAAGGATCCATCCAGGCTGGACCCCTTCAAGAAACGCTTCAAATACCGCTTTACCGAGTACGCTCCGAACTCGGTTTCCCGCCTGTTGAGCCTGCGATGCCTCAAGCGGGACCTCCTTGCGGCCGGCTTGGAGGCACCGCCCGTCATGCTCGACCACCACAGGTGCCACGCAGAGGCGGCGGCCCGCACAAGCCGATTCGATGAATGCCTGGTGATCACGCTGGACGGTGTCGGAGACGGCCTTTCCGGCTCCTTGTGGAATTTCCGCTCAGGGAAGCTTTCCCCGGCAGGCACCATCCCGGCGTCAAACTCGGTGGGTATATTTTTCGAGCATGTCACGACCCTTCTGAACATGCGGGAGCTCGAAGACGAGGGCAAGGTGATGGCGCTGGCCGATTACGCTTACCCGGTATCAGACGGAGACAACCCCCTCCTTGATCTTTTGAAGGTCGAGGGACTTTCGGTAAGGTGCGGGTGCGGCTCAGGCCGCCTTTATGATTCCCTGGCCCGCGTGTTATGGAGGTTTCCCTCGGAACAATTCGCCTGGATGGCGCAGAGGGCAACGGAAAAATGCGTTCAGGACCTTGCAATCAATGCAGCGTCAGCAACCAAACATCGAAAAATCGCCGTTTCAGGGGGTGTGTTTTCCAACATAAAAGTCACGATGAAAATAGCTGAAACCCCAGGTATGGAAGATGTGTACGTGTTCCCGCACATGGGCGACGGAGGCCTGGCCCTGGGGGCCGCCATCGGGCTCAATTTCGACAAGCACGGTGTCGAGCGATGCCGGTTGGACCGACTTGATCTCGGGCCGGCCGATACGCCGGGACGGGTCGAAGAAGCGCTGGCGGCCTCGGGCTTCAATTACCGGCAGATAACAGATGCGGCCCTTTCCGCAGCCGAAGCCGTGTGCCGCGGAGAAATTGTACTCTGGTACCAGGGGCGCATGGAATTCGGGCCGAGGGCGCTCGGCAACCGAAGCATACTGGCCCGGCCTGACAGCCGGGATACCAAGGACAGGCTGAACCTGATACTAAAAAAGCGCGTATGGTATCAGCCGTTCTGTCCAAGCATGCTTTCGGAGGACGCTTCCGTGCTGCTTGACACACGCGGAAGAAACCTGGACACCAACCCATTTATGACCACTGCATTCAGGGTTCGTGCGGAGCATCGTCCTTTTATGGAAGGCGTTACAGGCATGGACGGAACATGCAGGCCTCAATTCGTGGGCGATGATGCACCGCAGTTTCGGGCTCTTCTTGAAAATGTAAAATCCCGGCTTGGCTTCGGTGTGGTTCTGAACACCAGTATGAACATCCACGGCGAACCCCTGGTCTGCACTCCGCAAGACGCACTGGAAATGTTTGCACGCACGGACGTTCCAAGATTGTTTATCGAGAATTTTGAAGTAACAAAAAGGTGACGATCTGATCAAGAAAAGACCTGCGATCCAAATGGCAAAAGGTGAAAATCAAGGGCTGAAGGCCGGAGGAAAACTCTTCCAGGTTTTCCGCGGGCGGGGATTTGCTGTAATTGTTTTTCTCGTGTTTGCAGCACTTTGCTCGGCAGCGGGAATTATTGCCGGATTCAAATCCAAGCCAGAGTTGACACAGCTCCTGCAGCACTGGATACCCTGGCACTTCAGGATCATCTTTTTACTGCTTTTTGCAGGCATCCTTCTGTGCCTGAAGGATATTTCCAGGTTCGCGGCCCGGTTTCGGGGCCGCAGGGGACTTCTGCTGGCAATACTCCTCGCAGCTGCCTTTCTGACCGCATCGCTTGCCACCACCCGCACCCACAGGATCTTTTACGACGAAGACATCTATGCCAATGTCGCCCAGA
>CAYXDR010000317.1:2257-4339 GCA_964463515.1 uncultured Desulfobacteraceae bacterium
CGCCCTCGCGGACATGGCCGGCTACTGCAACTACGGCACATTTGAATATGAAGAATACCAACCCCACTGGATGACCTACAACAAGCAGCCAAGCGGCTGGCCGTTTATGGTGAGCATCGCATTTCTGCTCGGCGGAGTGAACGAAAATCTCGCATTTCTACTGAACAACCTGATCTTTACGGCTTCGGTGGCCCTGGCGTTTTCAATCGCCTGGAACCTTACGAGACGCTTCACCCCGGCACTGGCTGCCGCAGCTTCGTATGCAGTGATCCCGCACAACCTGATCTGGGCCAACACTGCCTCTTCGGAACCTTCGGCCGCGTTTTTCGCAGCACTCGCCGTTTTATTGCTGGTTGTGTACCTGAATTCCGGTCGAAACAGACACCTGTTCCTGCTTGCCCTGGTGCTACCCGCAACCTGCCAGATGAGACCGGAATCGGTCCTGATCCTGGGGTGGTCCGCCGTAGCCGTCCTCTCGGTTTCGCCTCGGCTGCTCGCGCGAAGGCAGCTGTGGCGGGCCGTGCTTTTAAGCGTGTTTTTCTTGATCCCGCACCTGCTTCATATGTACGCCGTAAGCGGGTATTCGTGGGGAGCCGAAGGCCGGAAGTTTTCTCTTGATTTTCTTGGGGACAATTTTGCAGTAAATTCTATTTACTACCTCGACAACACCTTGTTCCCCGCCCTGCTGACCCTCCTTGCGGTGCTGGGAGCCGCGGCCGGACGCGCGTCCCTTAGGTGGAGGGGGTTGATGGTATTTTGGTTCGCGCTTTTCTGGGGAGTGTTTCTGCTTTTCTACGCAGGAAGCTACAAATACGGGGCGGATGTACGCTTCGCCCTGCTTTCATTTATGCCCCTTTCCCTGTGTGCAGGGCTCGGTATCGAGGTGTTGATCCGAGTAGTGAAACGCTTAGCCACGCGAATCGGGCTCCCGGAATTCATGGCGCCCGAAGGCTTCGCCGCAGCGGCCGTAGCACTGCTGGTTTTCTGGTCCTGCCTCGGGTTTATGCCCCTGGTGCGAAGGGAAGGACAGGAGGCATGGGGGGCGCGCTACGATCACTTGCATGCGCAGGAGTTCATAAAAAAAATCCCCCGCAGATCCCTGGTGCTCACCCATGTTCCCACCATGTTTCTGCTCTGGGGGCAGGGCGCGGTGCAAACGTATGCGGGAATAAACAACCAGGACCTAATAAAACGCTCCATCGAGCGTTACGAGGGCCATGTTTATTTCCACCACGGCTATTGGTGCAATACCAAGTCGCAGAAAAATGTCCGGCTCTGCCAAAGAATAATGGAAACCTACAGTCTGGAGGAGGTGGCATCGGCCTTTGAGCAGCATTTTGAATACGGCTTTTACAAGATTTCCTTCAAGTCCCAAGATCCGGGATAGTATTTGGCCGACCTGGTGGTTGGGGGTCTCGGGACAGAAAAAAAACGGCTGCTGGCAGCCACCGAGCCCTTGGAACGAGTCTACCATGTCTCCAGCGCCATGTATCTCGGCGTATCTGGGATATATGGCCGGATCAGAGCATACTTCTCTTTCAGTGTTCCATCTGCTTCATCCTTCCTGTCCTGCTTTTTTACGTCTGTGCAAATTCCCAGCCCCTGAAGCGCACCCGAGCAAAAAGCTCCTGGATACTTCGTCGCACCTTCAGATATACATAGTGCCCCCTCAAAACCACCTTGCCAGTGAGCGGCAACGTCCCCCATTACAGTCCCAAAAACCTCTTCGGCCCTTCGCGACTTGCCCCGGATTAACTTCGCGCCGCAGTTTATCCCGATTTTATCAGGGCTGTTCAGCCTGAAAATGCGTGTTATCAACCATGGAAGATTTGACACCAGATGCCAAAGTGCCTCTATTGAAATTATTTTGTACATGTGACATAAATGTGTACATCCTTAGGGAGGTTTTTATCGCATAAATATATTAATGAAGGAGGCGGGGCATGGAGGTCAGCGTGAAAGAAGCCAGGGATAAAATCAGCACGCTGCTGGATCGTACGCAAAAGGGCGAGGAAATATTGATTTTAAGGCGGGGGAAAAAGGTGGCGAGGCTTGTCCCTGTCGGCAATTCAGAAAAGGGAT
>CAYXDR010000318.1:0-4327 GCA_964463515.1 uncultured Desulfobacteraceae bacterium
GGGGTCGGAATCGGTATCGGGGTCGAAAAGGCTGTCGACCAACGTCCGATACCGACCCCGACGCCGAGGGACATCGTTATTTTGACTTTTTGCGAGTTCATCAATCTTGAGGAGTTGAAAAATGAATGAAGAA
Source organism: uncultured Desulfobacteraceae bacterium (assembly GCA_964463515.1). Taxonomy (GTDB): domain Bacteria; phylum Desulfobacterota; class DSM-4660; order Desulfatiglandales; family Desulfatiglandaceae; genus CAYXDR01. Next base: position 134 of record CAYXDR010000318.1, read on the forward strand.
AAAGTCATGAGCGACATTCGAGAGAGTGAAAAACATTCCCTTGTTTCCGATCATTTGAAAGAAGCTTCTACAACCCGGAAAAATTGGACCATATTTTCACTTGTCGCCGTTGCTGTGTTTATGTCGACTCTCGATACCAGTATTGTAAATATTGCCTTACCGGTTATGATGAAGGATTTAAAGGTGCCGCTTACAACAATTGAATGGGTCCCGATGATCTATCTCCTGACAGTTTCATCCCTTCTTCTTCCTTTCGGTCGCCTGAGTGACATAAAAGGAAGGCGCTGGGTTTATTGCAGAGGATTTATCATTTTTTCAATTGCATCCCTGCTGTGTGGAGTGGCACCGAATGCGCTGTGTCTGATTGCCGCCCGGTCCTTGCAGGGTCTTGCCGCCGCAATGCTCATGGCATGTTCCCCTGCAATTGTTGTGGATACTTTTCCAATCTCTGAAAGGGGAAAGGCGTTAGGAGCGGTCGGTACGGTTATTGCCGCAGGGCTCACGGCCGGTCCGGTTCTGGGCGGCCTTATAATTCACTCATTCCCATGGCGGTTCATTTTTTTTGTCAACATTCCCATTGGTATCGTATCCTCAATTCTGGCCTTGCGGATTTTAAAAGACGATAGAGAAGAAATGCACACACAAGAGAATTTTGACTGGAAAGGAACATTGATTTTGGTTGTTGGGCTCAGCCTCTTTATCTACGTTATTTCCAATGTTTATAGTTGGAAATTCATTTCAGGGCGTACGATATCACTTTTACCTGCTTCGATTATCTTTATCGTATTATTTCTGCAAATCGAAAAGCGAATAGAAAATCCTATATTTCAAACCTCCCTGTTGAAGATCCGTCTGTTTCTGATGCCGCTTCTCGCGGCAATGATACTCTATGTAAGTCTTTTCACGATGGTTTTTTTGATGCCTTTTTTCCTGGTTTATCCATATGGCCTTTCGATCAACAAAGTAGGATACACAATGGTCATTCCTTTTACTTTTCTTTTTTTCGTAAGTCCTCTTTCCGGCTCTATTTCGGACAGGACAGGGTCGCGTACACTTTGCACACTTGGAATGCTGGTGATGGCAATCGCATTGTTTTCCCTGTCCGGTATAACACCAAATCATGGATATTTTTTTGTGGCGGCCCCCCTCGCACTTGTAGGGATTGGAACCGGTATTTTTGTTTCTCCTAACAACTCAACTGTTATGAGCGCTGTCCCGCATTTTTACAGGGGAGTTGCATCCGGGACGGTTGCGGCATCTCGAAACCTGGGTATGGCAATCGGCGTGGCAATTTCCGGTCTCATATTTAACAGCATTTTTCATCGGCTCAGCGGAGGTCTGGACCTGCATAATTATAGTCCTGAATTCGAACCGGATTTTTTGACCGCCTTTAGATGGGCTATGCTTGCGGGAGGATTTGTCGCATTAGCAGGGATGGCCGTATCTTTTCTGCGCGGGCCTGAAAAGGCACGAATCCAGCAGTAGACGGTGCATTCATGACGACCTCGTAAAAGTTCCCAAGCCATCATTCATGGCTCTGTCAAATTTTCTTTGACACCCAAGACGGTTTCATCTAAAGTCTATTCTAAGAAAGAGAAATCTTATCACTATTACTACTTGCTCTCAAAAAAAACGATTCTATTTGATCTCTTTGCTCTCAAGAAAGCCAACCTCTTCCCGTTGTTTTTGCCATCAAGCCTTTTGGCTCATCTACCTGCTGCTCATGGCCGGCTGGATCAGCCTCCCGGGTTTTGTCCTGGCACAGCCCCTCGATACATCCGGCACGATGAAAAGCGGATGGTTTGATCGCCCTCCATATCAGAAGGAAATTACCCGAAACGGCCAGGCGATTCTTTCCGGCCTGGATATACACATTGCCAGAGAGCTTTTCAGGCGCAGCGGATATAGAACCTCTTTTGCCCCCATGTCCTGGTCAGCGATGATGGAGGGACTGGAACAAGGACGAATTGACTTTGTCATGGGGTCGTATTTTGACGAGGACCGGCTGGATTACGCCTGCTACTCCGTGCCTTACCGCACTGAACACACTGCCGTTTATTACCATAAGGAGCTGGCATCCATCGAGGCTGTCGAAAATTTGTCGGAGTTCCTTGATCTTCTCAAAACCCAGCCTTTGCGGGCAGCGGTAATTGATAAATATGCGTATGGTTCCAGAGAACTTAACCAAATCATGGAACAGCCCCCGGCCACTCTGACCCTGGTACCATCCCGGAACCACCTGCAGAGCCTGGAAATGACGCTGGAGGAACAAACAGATCTGTTTCTGGCCAATCCGGTGATAATAGACAGCTTCCTGGCCGAATCCAAGTATGGGCAGTACATAAGAAAGCTGAGGATTGCCACCCCTGAAATTCCGGTGAGCATCCTTTTCAGCAGAAAAGCGGTATCAGCCGAACAGATTGAAAGATTCAACACTGAAATCGAAGCAATGCGTGGGGACAAAACCCTGCGCTGGGCTGAGATCTCCTTTCTGCTCCCGGCTTATCTGGGCATCACCACGGCACAGACCTGGTTTACCATCTTGACCTTGCTTGGGATTACAGCATTTTGTGTGTCAGGTGTGCTTCTGGCGCGAAAAGAGCGCTATAATCTGTTTGGAGCCATTGTCCTGGCTGCTTTGCCTGCTATCGGAGGCGGGGTGCTGAGAGATATTTTCACAGGCGCGGACCATGTGTTCGTTCTGGAAAACCCGGCATACATACTGGTGGCTTTGACCGCGGTCTTTCTGTCCTTTATTTTTTTCAAAGTATACGATTTTGTTCTGACCAGGCTTGACGCTCAAAACCGGAGGTTTAACCTGCCTTCCAGGGATAGCCTGAACCAAGCTTTCAACCGGATTTACAGGTTTATGGACGCCTGGGCCGTGGCCGCCTTTACAGTTGTAGGAGCAGGGGTAGCGATGGAAATGGGGTTGCGTCCCTTCTGGCTCTGGGGCCCGGCAATGGCGGTTGTCACCTCCTCGGGAGGCGTGGTTTTAAGAGACATTGTCAGGGCTGATTTCAACATAGAAATCCTCAAACAGGATTCATATGCAGAGATATCTATACTGGGCGGCCTTGTTTATACTTGGATATTGACCATCCTTCCTTGGAACCAGGGGCTTGAAATTGTCTTTTATCCCACCATGGGTGTGGTTCTGCTGTTATTTGCCGCAAGATCCGTGATTCTCTGGAAAGGATGGCAGAATCCCCTCCAGTTTGGAGCCATGCACACCCATCCTTTGACCAGGCTGGCTGAATTTACTGAAGAAGAACCCAGGCTCTGGCAGCTGTTGACTGAATACTATGCAGAAGACGAAGACAACAGGGCCGCCCCGGCTGCCCATAGCGAACTGGAAAGCCTGCACAACCGGTTCATGTATGCCTGGGCCGGACTCAGAAAATCCCTGGACAAAGTTGTGGCCGAGCCTCTGACTGAAGACGTGATTCAACGCTACCGGGAGTGCAACTCGCGTCTCGAACTGGCTGCATCTCTGGAAAAGAATCTTTATTCCTTTATCCATTCCCTGGTCCCCGTCAAGACGGAAGATTCCCCTGCTGCCCGACAGCTTCTCCAGCATATCCATGAGAGCTTGAAGGCAATGGTGGAAACAGCTCATCTGTCCATAGAATCTGGAGAAGTCATGGATTTCAGCATGCTGGAAAAAATGACCTCGAGCCAGCAGGAAAGGTTCAATCATCTGAGGGAAAAATATGCTTCAGCCGTTGCAAATGATAGATTGCTGGCCATGATCCTGCGTACTACCCATAAAGTTGAAAGAGTTATTTATATTCTAGGGGACTATGCCATGTTGCGACTGGACAAATCAGAGGCCAGGACAGGCAGCGCAGCAAACCGAAAAGCTCAGCAGGCCCAGCTGCTGGGCTAAAATTTTGGATCGGTTGTTTGTAATGACACTTTAAACTTGACGAAGACGGGCAGAGGCCTTTAAAGTCAAAAATCAGCCTGTGACCGGAGGATGCAGGCCTGTTTTAATCTACTCATTCCCTTAACCGAAGCAACCCCTGCGAAAATATTTCGTGCCTCCGGTGCTGAGAGTTCCTCTGTCCGCGGCGTGCGCACCTGTCGGCTTCAAGCGCGGCGGCGACTTACTTCAACAAAGTTCCGAGGATTTACCCATGCCGAAATTGAAAGAGAATGCATTCAGTTTCGAGAGCGGGGCACTGCCGCCGG
>CAYXDR010000319.1:0-4326 GCA_964463515.1 uncultured Desulfobacteraceae bacterium
TGTAAGCTCTGCAACCTTTCCAGCGCTTTTGGGGTCCAGGGCTGCCGTGTGCTCGTCAAGCAAAAGCAGCTTCGGCCGGTTCCATGAAGCCATGAGAAGTGTCAGCGCCTGCCGCTGCCCCCCGGACAACGTGCCTATGGGGTTTTCCAGCCTGTCCTCGAGCCCCATCTTGAGGGTACTCACCCGGTCGGCCGCCTCGTCGCGGAAAGCCCGGGTGACTGCGGAACCAAGCCCCCTGCGGCGGCCGCGCCTCGTTGCTATGACAATATTTTCCGCGATGCTCATATCCGGCGCGGTGCCTGCGAAAGGATTCTGAAAAACCCGCCCGATCAGGGATGCCCTCTTGTATTCCGGCCAGAGGGTGATGTCTGTATCTTCCAGGTAAATCCGCCCCCTGTCCGGTTCAAAGGTGCCGGCCACCGCGTTCAAAAGCGTGCTTTTCCCGGAACCGTTCGTGCCGATGATACAGGTGAAGCTTCCCTCTTCAACGGCCAGGCTGACATCCCTGAGCGCCCGAACTTCACTTGCGGTCCCGGAATGAAAGGTCTTGGAGACAGAATCAATTCTCAGCATCGCGAATCCCTCCGCTTATTCTCCTGGTAAGGCTGCCGAACCAGCCGGGAGCCACCAGCGCGGCGAAAACGAACACGGCCGTAACCAGCTTGAGATCATTGGGGTTCAACCCCCAGCGCAGTGCGATTGCGATCAGGAGCCGGAAAAGGATGGTTCCAAGAATCACGCCGGTTACCGTGAGACCCAGGCCGCTGCGCCCCACCAGGGCCTCTCCCAGGATTATGCTTGCAAGCCCCCAGACCATCATGCCGATACCCATCTGTACATCAGCAAAGCCCTGGTACTGCGCCAGGAGAGAACCGGCCAGCCCCACCAGCCCGTTTGCCAGCGCGAGGCTGAAAACTACCATCGTGTTGTTGTTTATGCCCTGTGCACGGACCATCTGTGGGTTGCTCCCCGCGGCCCTTAAAGCTGTGCCGTAATGGGTTAAAAGAAAACGGTGCAGAAAAAGCGAGATAAAAACGACGATGACTGCGCTTGCGATAAAAACGGAAATCTCCCCTGCGGGCACCCTCCAGCCCAGGATGCCTACCCGGGTGGCGCCTCCCGTGATTTTCACGAGAGCTCCCTCGATGCCCGACGAAAAGGAATCCGCATCCATCAGGGGAATGTTGCTTCGTCCCATAACCCGGAGGTTGATCGAATAAAGGGCCGTCATTACGAGGATGCCGGAAAGAATCTGCTGAATTCGAAAACGGGTGTGAAGGATCCCCGTTATCGAACCGGCCGCCGCGCCCCCCAGGGTGGACACCAGGGCCGCCGTCCAGGGGGAAAAACCCTGAACCAGGAGAAGGGCGGTTATCGAGGCACCCAGGGTGATCGATCCGTCCACGGTGATATCCGTGAATCTGATCATCCGGAAACTGATAAGCATGCCCAGGGACAGGAGAGAAAGAATCAGCCCCATGGTGAAAGCTCCGACCACCAGGCTCATGACATCACCTCCGCATTCATCACGGGGCCGTACCAGCAGGCTCCCCTTATCAACGCGCTTTCCCCGAGGCCTACGACAGGACGGCTGTCCACGGCCAGGTGCATGACAGCCTGAGGTGCCGGGCCGTTGAAAAACTTCCTGACGGATGGTTCAAGCTCGATCCTTCCATTCGGCAACGGCTGATGGGGGAAAACCGCCGCGTGAATATGTGCAGCGAGCCCCGGCACGGAAGGCACCGGGGGAACAAGGGTGCTTCCCGCCTGCGAAACCACCCCCGCGAGCAATGCCTGCTGAAAGGAATATGACCGCTCGCCGCTAAAGCTCAGCCAGTCGCGGATTTCCGGGAAGCCGATTTCCCTCTCTTCGCCGATCAACCCGGGTGAACGAATAAGAGCGGACCCGACGAATCCTTCGATTTCCCCCAGCATCACGAAGCCGGCCGCTTTCCCTCCGCTTTGCCTCAGGATTTCTTCGAGTAAGACCGAAACCGGATAAAAGGGCCGCGTGCCGGTGGGTGAAAAGCGCATCAACGACCCCATCCCGCACTCCCAGGTGATTGCCTGCAAACACAGCATCCGGGGGATGAACTCCTTTTCCGCTATCAGATAATCAGGGGGGCCCTGCTCCTCGGGGGGCTGGTAAACGACATTTCCGGCCACGGCCAGGAACTCTCCGAACTTGTCTCGTGCGTCGTCAAAATCCACGGTCGCGCTGCCGATACCCAGGCCGCAGCGCTCATGTGAAAACGCCAGTTCCTTTATCCCGGAGCGGTCCACGGGTCGCCAGGGACGCCAGGCCGCCGGTTCGGCAATCCTCACCCCTGCCTTTCCGGGCAAAGTAAAATGCTCAATGCCTGTGTATTCAGAACCTGCGGATTGGCTCCCAGGCCGGCTCCCGGCCATTTCCGCCGGCAATTCCTCCCCGAGCCAGGCCTGGAAACCGGAAGTGGAAAGGGTCTCTTTCACAAAGGCTGTGGGCTTCACTATAAGAAACTTGCCGCCGACAGTATTCAAATTCTTGAAAACCTGTAGAAGAGCACGGATTCCCGCTGAACTCAAAAAAATCATCTCCGAGGCGTCGATCACCAGTTTATGCCGGCCTTCCCGGATTTGGGCCACAAGCGTTTCAGTGAAATAATCCGCCCAGGAGACATCCAGCCTTCCCTTCGCCTTTACGAGCAGATATTCCCCCCGTGGTTCGAGCTCGATTTTCATTATTTACATACACCTTTCTTATTGAAACCGTAAAAAGTCCAAGCACCCATGCCCCTCGGGGTCGCGGTCGCTATCGGGATCGGTATCGATGCTTGATCGGAAATCCATTTCGACCCCGATACCGATCTCGACCCCGACGCCGATAATGCGGCGATGGTATTTTTACGAGGCCACCTTTCTTGGCGGCGTTTCAAAAAAGCCTTACAGACATCACTTGGGGCCGGGCTGGAGGCCTCCCCTGGCTTCAGGCTCCACCCGCCTCCGAACCTTGGTCGGCATGATCGGCAGCCTGTCCGGGGCAACGCCGGCAAGTACCTTGGCCGCCAGGTGTCCAGACTGGCGCCCCCAATCGAAATAGCTGTCTCCGACTCCGCCCGCGGCACCCTGCTCGATCAAATCCATATTGGTGACATAAACCGGGACTCCCGTCTCCCGGGCCGCCCTGTAAATGGCGGCAAAACCCGTGGCGGCGAGGTTGTCCGCGGACAGTATGATCGCGCGTGCACCGCGCTGGATCACGGCCCGGGTCGCCATTGGAAGATCGGAAACGCTTGAGACCGTGGCCTCCAGAATTTTCACCTTCTGATCCGCGCCTGCAGTGCGGAGTTTTTCCACGGAAATGAGCGAATTCATCTGGGCCGCGTCATAGATGATCCCCGCCGCCGTCAACGAAGGATCGTGCCCCCTGGCCATCGCAAGCACTTCACCCACCGGCGGGTCGTCATGAATGCCGCACACATTAGCCGGGCGCCCTTCATTGAAAAGCCCCAGTTTTTCAGGGTCGCTCGCAACGGTGAAAATCAGGGGAAAATCGAAACGCCTCTTCACCGCCGCCATCAATACAGGCGTAGAGACGGTTATCAAGGCATCCGGCCGGCCTGTCCGAACCCTGTCCAGAATCTGCGAAACCTGGGCCATGTCCCCCTGGGCGCAGTATTTTTTTATGATAAAGTCCTTCCCCTCCCTCAGCCCCTTGTCGGCCAGCCCGGCTTCCACACCCTCGACGGCCTGGAGGAGGGATGGATTTTCGACCAGGTTGACCAGGAAAATTTTCAGGGGACCTTCATTTTTCCGCCCAAGGTTGAAAAAGAAATCATCCCGGTTCAAGGACTCCGCGGGAGGAAAATCCCCGGCCTTTTCCGACGCATGGAGCTCCAGGGCCGGTTCATTCTTCTTTCCGGACCCGGGCGAAAGCCGCTTATCCGCGGATTTTCCCTCCTGCCCGGCCAGCAATTCCCGGACCGCCGGCGTTATTTTCCAGCGGCCCTTTAATTCCCCGAGCACTTCCCGGTTCAATTCCAACCGCTCGGGTATAACGTTTTCAATCCTCAGGTCCGAAGCTTTCCGCCCTTCCAGAATGGCGGCCGCGATGTCTCCCGTGTAAAGCCCTACCGTGTGATAATCGGCCCCGAGCCCGAACAGCGCGCCTTTTTCCGCATCCATGGGGTCGTTTGAAAAAACAGGGATACCCGCCTCCCCGGCCAGGCTTACAATAAGCCCCACAGAGGCTATGGCCACGGTGTCGCCGCCGATCCAGAAGGCATCCACCTTCTTTGCGATTACAGACCGGGCCGCCTCTGAAACTTCCGAGGTATTGGCGGCATT
>CAYXDR010000320.1:0-4287 GCA_964463515.1 uncultured Desulfobacteraceae bacterium
GCGAAGACGTGATAATGACCGCCGGTGCCGGAGGCGGGCTGAATGTTATCTTTAAGACCCTGCTCGACCCGGGCGACGAAGTTATCATTCCGAAGCCCTATTTCGTAGAATATGATTTCTACATAGACAACCACCAGGGAACGCCGGTTCACGTGGCCGTCCAAGAAGATTTCTCTCTTGATCTTGATGCTCTTTCGGCCGCGGTAAATGAACGGACAAAGGCCGTGTTGATCAATTACCCGAACAATCCAACCGGAAAGGTCTGTAGCAAGGAAGAGTTGGACGGGCTCGCGGGGCTTCTCTCGGAGCATAGCTCACGCCTTGGGCGGTCGATATATCTCATCTCAGACGAACCGTACCGAAAAATCGTGTTCGACGGTACAGAGGTGCCGAGTGTACTGGATTCATACAAGGAAAGCTTCCTCGTAACTTCCTTTTCGAAGGACCTCTCGCTTCCGGGCGAAAGAATAGGTTATATTGCGGTCAACCCCGGTATCCAGGACAAGGAATTGATCTCCGCCGGCCTCGTGCTCTCCAACCGTATCCTTGGCTTCGTGAATGCCCCGGCACTCATGCAGCGTGCGATCCCCAATCTGCTGGACCACAGCGTTGATGTCGACGCCTATAGAAAAAAGCGCGACCTGCTGTGTGACGGCCTTTCTGCCTGCGGCTACAGTTTTGTGGTTCCGAAGGGAACTTTTTACCTGTTTCCGCGCACCCCGATCGACGACGATGTAGCTTTCGTACAGGCGCTTCAGGATGAAAACATCCTAGTGGTACCCGGCAGCGGGTTCGGAGGCCCCGGGCACATGCGCATTGCATTCTGCGTTGATGACAGGGTGATCGAAAATGCAATGCCCGGATTTGAAAGGGCCATTGGAAAATATTGAGCCCTGCGGGTTGTTGATCTATACGAGTGGAGTCAAATGCAATGTATTCGAAAACCTTGTCGCTGCGCTTTCCCGGTAAATAGCCGGCCAGCCGGTCGTCGTGAATCTGGTTCGGGATTTTGACCTGACTTTCAACATCCTGAAGGCAACGATCTATCCACGGAAAGATGGGTTCATGGTCCTGGAATTAAGCGGCCACCGGAAAAATTTCCAAAAGGGTGTCAGGTACCTGAAAAGCCTCGGCATAAAGGTCGAAAACATCGGTCAAGACATCCGGCGGGACGAATCCAGGTGCTACCAGTGCGGGGCCTGTACGGCTGTTTGCCCCACGGGGGCTCTTTATATCAAGCGGCCAGAAATGGAGGTCGTTTTCGATAAGGATAAATGCAGCGCATGCGAGTGGTGTGTGATTGCATGTCCGGCCAGGGCGATGGTAGTCAGTTTCAACAAACGTTTACTGCTGTAATGAATATAAAATCTCTCCGGATGATGCAGTCGCCCGTCGTGGCCAGGGAGGCCTTTTAGGGTGACTGCCGTCAAGCCCATGACAAGCAATCCTTCAACGGTGGTAATCGCCTTGAGCGGCGGGTTGGACAGCTCTTTCGCGGCCGCGAGGCTTCTGGAGCTGGGATGGCGGGTCCGCGGTCTCCACCTTGAGTTGCCCGCCCCGCCTGGTATCCTGGAAACCAGGCGCGAAGCGGTGCTTCGGGCCGCCCACGTTCTCGGCATCGACGTTGAGTTTATAGACGTCACCCCATTGTTCATGGACAGCGTGGTATCCCCCTTTGTGAATGCCTATCTGAAGGGATTAACTCCAAATCCGTGCGTGGTCTGCAATGAGCGGATCAAGTTCCCCTCCCTCTGCAGGTATGCGGACAGCCTGGGTATCCATTTCGTGGCAACCGGGCATTATGCCCGGCAGGAGGGTGCAGAAGAAAATGCAACGCTTCTAAGGGGTTCGGATCTTCTGAAAGACCAATCCTATTTCCTGCACCGCGTCGACATGAAGTATCTCGCGCGGACTATTTTCCCCATCGGCGCATTCACAAAAGAGCGTTGCAGAAATGAAGCGCTTGCACTGGGTCTCAGCGCGGCCCTTTCTGCAGAAAGCCAAGAAATCTGCTTTGTGCACGAAGCCGACTACAGGTCGCTTGTCGCAGGCCACATCGGTGGAGGCGCGGCCCCTGGAGGGAAATTCGTCACCGAAAGCGGAGACGTGCTCGGGGATCATCAAGGCATTCACGGCTTCACCATCGGCCAGCGACACGGAATGGGCATCGCATCCTCGAGGCCTTATTATGTAAAAGCGCTGCGACCGGAGCGCGGGGAAGTGGTGGTCGGGAGGAAAGAGGAAATTTTTTCGCGTGATGTCGTTGCCACGCGATTCAAATGGCTGCGCCGGCCGGGTCGCGACCCCAGGCTTTCGGCACAGATCCGCTACCGGCATCGAGCGGCCCCCGGCCTCCTCCGGGTGGAGGGACTCGACAAGATCCGCTTTATTTTCGATGCACCCCAATGGGCCGTCACACCCGGACAGGCCCTTGTCTGCTACGATGGCGAGGCCGTCGTAGGAGGAGGATGGATTTCAAAACCATGACGAGTTTTCGAATCGTGACCCTGGGATGTAAGGTGAACCAGTACGAATCGGCCTGGCTCAGAGAAGCCCTCCGTGGCAAAGGATGGAAATGGGCAGGAAAGGGTTACGCGGATGTTACGGTCGTCAACACCTGCATTGTTACTCAAACCGCCTCCCGGCAGTCCCGGCAGGAGATCCGCAAGGCCATACGCATGTCTCCAGGAGGTCTGGTTGCTGCGGTAGGATGCTACGGGCAGGTGTTTCCGGAGGAACTTCTGGAAATCGAGGGAATCGGTTTGATTGTAGGAAACAGCTCGAAAGGGTCCTTGGTAGACCTGCTTGAAAGAGCGATAGATGGATCCCCGCTTGGCGTTATATCATCCCCCGCTTTCGGGCCTTCATCCCGGTTCGACCCCATGCCGGTCAGCCGTTTTTCAGGCAGAAGCAGGGCGTTTTTGAAAATTCAAGATGGATGCGAGTCATTTTGTTCCTACTGTATTGTCCCCTTCGCCAGGGGACCATCCCGCAGTTTGAGTGCGGACCAAGTATTGAAAGGCGTGGAAAGGTACTGCCAGGAAGGATACGGAGAAATCGTCCTCACCGGCATTCACCTCGGGCTCTACCAGGGTGGAGCAAACGGCCGCAACCTGGCCGGACTTCTTAAACGGATCCGCGGTGAAGGCTATCCGGCGCGCATTCGGCTCAGCTCCATGGAGCCTAAAGAAGTCACCCATGACATCGTAGAGATGGTGGCTGAGGGGGGGTGGATCTGTCGGCATCTGCACATAGCCCTTCAAAATGGAGATGATTCAATCCTTGCCTCCATGAATCGTCGCTACAAGGCAAGGGACTTCGCGTTACTGGCCGAAAAAATCCATGAAGCCTGCCCGCAAACCTCTATAGGAGCCGATGTGATGTGTGGTTTTCCGGGAGAAAATGACCAGACTTTTGAAAACACCCGGAGCCTTCTGGCAGATCTTCCTGTGTCCTATCTCCATGTTTTCCGGTATTCGCGCCGACCCGGCACCAGGGCTTCGGAATTCCCCCTCCAGGTTCAATCGGCGATGGTCAAGCATAGGGCGGAAATACTCAGGGAGGTCGGCCGCGAAAAGCGCTCCCGGTTTAATCGTAAATCACTTGGAACCATCCTGGAAGTGCTCCGGGAAGGCTGGCATGCCTCCCAAAAAAACATGGCCCTCGGAACCAGCGACAACTATATACCGGTCATCTTCCCGTTCCGGTCGGAAAGGGATTCGGACTCACGTCTGAGAATGCGCGCTGAGCAGGTAAAAGGGGATAGAGTGGAGGGAACCGTAGTCAACGTCCGTTATCCAGGATAATCCTTGCATCCAGAGCGACGGCCCCGCCCGCTGTCGCGGCTACCGGGTTGACATCCATTTCCGCTACCTCCTGAAAGTCGGAGAGGAGGTGCGACACCCGGACGATGGTGTCCCGGAGCGCCGCGATATCGCACGGGGAATTTCCCCGGGTTCCTTCGAAAAGAGTCCGGCCCTTCAATTCGTTCATCATCTTTTCAGCTTCTTTGGTCGGCACTGGTGCGGTACGCCAGGTCACATCCCCCAACACCTCTACAAAAACACCTCCCAAGCCGAACATCACGACAGGGCCGAAAACCGGATCCCGCCTCCCACCGACAATCGTTTCGGTAAACGCTCCGGCCATAGGCTGGATAAGAAGCTCCAGGTCCTCGGAACCTGAAATCTTCCGGAAGGACGAAAAACATGCCATCAAATCCTGGTCGGTTCGGCAATCGAGCGACACCAACCCGGAGTCGGTTTTGTGATCGACGTGGGGCTGGTT
>CAYXDR010000321.1:0-4286 GCA_964463515.1 uncultured Desulfobacteraceae bacterium
ATCGCCGGACAGAGTTCCTTGAGTTCATGGGCATCGATCAGGTGGATATCGATTCCCATCACCTGGGCGGTTCCAATTTGCATCCTCAGTGCGTTCATTGCGGCTTCGCTGTGGGCCAGGTTGAGGTTTCCGCAGTCATGGAACATCAGGTTGAAGTCCAGTTCACGTGTCAGCACCGGCCACAGCTTGAGTCCTTCCTGGTAGAGGGGAAGATTCTCTGCCGTACGCTGATTGGCACGGACAATAGCGGTATTTCTTCCGGAACCGCCGAAGCCTATAAAATTTTTTTCGAGCACAGCTACATTTCTGATACCGTAATTTCTTGCCAGAAAATATGCTGTTGCAAGGCCGTGGAGTCCTCCGCCGATAATCGCCACATCGTAGCTGCCTTTCCACGAGGGCTTTTTCCACAGTCTCTTGAATTTTCCGAACATTGTCCGATCCTTTTTTGTTTTGAATGTTAGCCTGTTTCCACGTCCTCATACCCGTATCCGCTTATACAAACGAGGTCCAAATTTACAAGTAGAAGTTCAACATTGCAATGAAATATTTTCGTTCAAGATCTTTTAAGAAGCTGGTTGACGCCTGCCTGGCTCGAGGATATCCTAGGGCACGGTTTTGGGCTAAAATAAAATCGATAAGGAGGTTCTAGTTCATGGCGGAAAGGTATGATGCTATCGTTATAGGCGCCGGAATCATCGGGTGCTGCACGAGCTTTGAACTTACGAAAAGAGGGTTCAAAACACTCAACGTGGATAAGCTTCCGGAGGCCGGCTATGGCTCCACCTCGGAGTCATGCGCCATCATCAGGCTTCACTACTCAACCCCGGAGGGGGTGGCCATGGCGCGGGAAGGCTATTTTTACTGGCTTGACTGGGCGAAACACCTCGGCGTTTCAGACGAGGCGGGCCTGGTGAAATATATCAATACAGGCTGCATGGTGGTAAAAACCGAGAAAAACAAGTTCCTGAAAAATGTTATGGCCTCGTTGAATGATCTTCATGTTGCCTATCATGAACTGAACACCGAGGAGATGAAAGAGATTTTTTCGATCATCGATACCAGGACATACGGTCCGCCGACGACTCCGGGTGACGAACGCTTCGGCAGCCCTACTGGGGGCGAAATTACTGGAGGGATTTATGTGCCGGAATCAGGCTTTATTTCAGACCCCAAACTTTCCTGCCACAACGTACAAAGGGCGATAGAGGCACGCGGCGGGAAGTTTCTATTTAACTCCGAAGTGGTGGAAATACGCACCAAGAACGGTAGGGCCGCAGGTGTCACACTTAAAGACGGTACAGAGATCGACGCCCAGGTGGTAGTAAATGTTGCAGGCCCTCACTCATACCAGCTCAACCGTATGGCCGGGGTCGAAGAAGGGATGAACATAAAGACGAAGCCTCTAAGGCAGGAGGTCTGCCACGTCCCTGCGCCGGAAGGATTCGATTACAACAACATGGGCATGATCCTGTCGGATGGGGACATCGGGTGCTATTCCAGGCCGGAGGTGGGAAACCATGTGCTTATAGGCTCTGAGGATCCCGAGTGTGATAAACTAGAGTATGTGGACGACCCGGATGATTACAACAAGAATTTTACCGAGCAGTGGAAGACACAGGTTATCCGGGAGGCCCAGCGGCTGGAGAATCTGCCTATACCGGAGAAAAGCCAGGGCCTGGTCAGTCTCTACGATGCTTCCGACGACTGGCTTCCGATATATGACATGTCTGATCTTCCGGGCTTTTATATGGCCATTGGAACGTCCGGAAACCAGTACAAGAACGCCCCGATTGCAGGCGTTTTGATGGCAGAGCTTATCAAGGCTGTGGAATCGGGGAAAAATCACGACGAAGATCCGTTTTCCTTCCCTATGAAATACACGGGGTGGAACTGCAACATCGGGTTTTTCTCGCGCAAAAGAGAAATAAACCCCGACAGCAGCTTTTCGGTTATAGGCTGAAAGCCTGGGTACCGGGAATAGAAAGCGCCCCCGCGAAGAGCCGCGGGGGCGCTTTTTGGTTCTCTAAAAAAAGTGGACGGGTTTTTACGTGCCTTTTAGTTGGACATACGATCTAGCTGTTCGAGCACTTGCTGAAGTTTTTCCACCGCCTCTTCCAGCCCTCGCTTGATCGCCTGAAAGCCTTTTTCAGCAATTCCCGGTGTTTTCGCTTCCCTCTGCTCGGTTTCCGCATCCGGGGCGAGTGGCACCACCGCTGGAAGTTTGCCGGCCAGAGCAAGAATCGTGGAATCAAGTGTTTTGTGCATAACGACCAGGTTTGAATCGGCAAGGATAATGCGCCTCAATTCCGGGAATTCAAGATTTTCCGGTTTCAGAAAGACCGGTTCGGCATAAAGTATTGAATCCCCCACCGGGATCACCAGGAGTATCCCCCGGGATATCTCTGAGCCCACTTGTCCCCAGAGGGTGAATTGTTCCGAGATGACCGCATCGTTGTCTATTCGCGCCTCCACCTGGTTGGGACCGTCCACGTGCCTGCCACTCGGGAATTTGAAGAGCACAATCTCTCCGTAGTTGTCGCCGTCGCTCCTGGCGGCCATCCATCCCACCAGGTTGTGCCGGTTATTGGGTGTAAAGGGCTGTATCAGGAGGAATTCCTCCTTATCCGCGTCAGGCAGCCTGGCTACTATGTAGTAGGGTTTAAGGGTTTCTGTTTCCCCGAAGGAAGACTGCACCGGAATGGACCACTGGTCTTCCTTGTTATAGAATACCACCGGATCTTCCATATGGTACTGAAGCAGCATTTCGGTCTGGATCGTGAACATGTCCAGCGGGTACCGCACATGCTCTTTAAGGTATTCGGGCATTTCCTCCGCAGGTTTGAACAGACCTGGAAAAACAGCCTGGTACGCCTGTATGAGCGGGTCCTCGGTGTCAAAAACGTAGTAATCGACAGTTCCGTTATACGCATCGACGACTGCTTTCACACTGTTTCTAATGTAGTTGAACCGCTTCTCCCAGGGTGTCGAGTATGGATACCTGTTGGTGAAAGTGTAAGCGTCCTGTATCCAGAAAAGTCGCCCGTCAGCTACGACACTGTAGGCTTCCCTGTCCCGCATCAGGAACGGGGTGATACTTGAAAAACGTTCCGGAATGGATCGACGGTATTGAATCCTGCTTTCCGGCTTGATTTCACCCGATATAAGAATATTAAGGTCACCGAAATGCCAGGCGTAAATTACCCTGCGAAGAAAGGATTTCAATGGTATCCCGCCGGTTCCCTTATAGGAGGTGTAAACAGGGCCTTCGGGTCCGGGGTAGTTGAATTCATCCATGCTGCTTCCAACTATAAGGAAATCCTGGCTTTTAAGCCCGTAGTATACTTCGGGGCGTTCGATGGGTATCTTCCCCTTCGGGGGAACGTCGCTGATTAAGAAATCCGGTCTTCCGCCCGACTGCACCTCTGTGACGGGGCTCATGGCAACCCCGTAGCCGTGCGTGAACTGTAGGTGGCGATTGATCCAGCGTTGGGCTTCGGGCGGGAGCTTTTCGGCAGACAGTTCGCGAGTGGCGAGCATAACCTGACGGAGTTCCCCGTCCACCATGTAGCGATCCGTATGAACGGCCAAAAAGTCGTAGTAGAGCCGGAAGAACTGAATCTGGTTGTAGCTTTGAAGCAGCGGTCCTTCGTCCCAGAGCCTGACGTTTTTAATTGTTCCCTGGTTTTCGTTGACCGTTTGCAGATCAACCGTGCCCCTTGCCGGGTGACGCTTTTGTTGAAGACCTTGAAGGCCGTATGCCTTGCGCGTGAAGGATATATTGTTTTCGAGGTACGGGCGTTCCCTTGCCAGTTCGCTGGGCTCGACCTGAAAGCGCTGGACCATGATGGGGATCACGCTCCCTCCAAGAAACGCCAGGACCGCATAGCCGCCTATGGCCGTGATTATGAGGCGCTTTCCGCCCCGGGCCATCCATACCACGAGCAGTGCCGTTCCAGCCAGGGCGATAAAGGTTAGGATGGTGCGAGCCGGTAGTGTCGCGAACCTGTCGGTAAAACCCACCCCGTAAACAGCGCCGGTGGGAGAGTAAAGCAGATCGTACCGGCCGAGCCAGTGGCCTGCGGCTATAAGCAAAAAGATCATCGCTCCAAGAGTGGTCAAGTGTATCCGGGTTTTCCCTTGGAAAGCGAATTCACGGCCCTTGAGAATAGCTGAGGCATAATAAAAAACTCCTGAGATCACAAGTATTGTTATTACTGCGTTAAGCAGCCAGGACCTCAGAAATCCCAGAACCGGGAGAGTAAAAATATAAAATGAAAAATCTT
>CAYXDR010000322.1:0-4250 GCA_964463515.1 uncultured Desulfobacteraceae bacterium
TCATCATGTGTTAAGGATATGGGAATTCAACTTTCAAGGTGAGAAAGCCTATTTTTGAGGAACTAAATTTAATAATTAAAAGGAGGGCTCAAAAATGACTATCGCTGAATATGATGTAAAAATTCCGAAATACACAGAGGAAATGGATCAGAATGAAGAATGGTTTAAAGTAATATCGGATGAAGGTGAAAAAAAACTGTTGATACATGACTATGCAAATGTCTATAAAATTCCAGGGCTTTACGAGGAAGTCGTATATGACAAGCTGAAGTGTTGCTCGCCTGAGGTTATCTGTGACACGCTGGAAAAGATCATGGATGAAGCGGACGAACCCTTGAGCGTGCTTGATTTTGGGGCCGGAAACGGCATCGTGGGCGAGCATCTCCGGGAGCGTTTCCCTTGTGAAAATGTTATCGGCCTGGATATCATCCCTGAAGCCAAGGAGGCGGCTGAGCGGGACCGGCCGGAAGTGTACGATGATTATTATGTTATGGACCTAAGTGAAATCAACGATTCAAATGCCAAAAAGTTTGAAGACTGGAATCTCAATTCCCTTGTGACTGTGGCAGCCCTTGGTTTTGGTGACATCCCGGCAAAGGCTTTCGTGAACGCTTTCAACCTGGTGCGGCAAGGAGGCTGGGTGGCGTTTAACATCAAAGACCGTTTTATGTCCAGCGATGACGACACCGGTTACTATGACACAATTGAAGGCATGATCGGGGACAGCCTCGAAGTAATGCAGAGAACCCGTTATTGCCACAGGCTTTCAGTCACCGGTGAGCCCCTTCATTACTACGCGATTGCAGGAAGAAAAATAGCCGACGTTCACGCCTGACATCTCTTTACCGTTGCTTTTTTCCTTGATGCCGGCCCAGCTTCGTCATAGG
This sequence comes from uncultured Desulfobacteraceae bacterium, assembly GCA_964463515.1. Taxonomy (GTDB): domain Bacteria; phylum Desulfobacterota; class DSM-4660; order Desulfatiglandales; family Desulfatiglandaceae; genus CAYXDR01. The sequence goes on from CAYXDR010000322.1 coordinate 888, forward strand.
TTTGTTTCGATAAAATTTTCGAGTTGAGGAGGCTGCCGGCATTGACTCGTGTTTCTCTGATCAGATGCGCCAGCTACGATATCTCCGAGGTGAGGACTGCTGTTCAGTCAGCCGTTTCACACCTCGGGGGTTTTGATAAATTCGTCCGGCCAGGCGACAGGGTCTTGTTGAAGGCCAACATGCTTTCTGCACGTTTTCCGGAAAAGCGGATCACGACGGATCCTGCGATCGTGCGGGCGGTGGCGGATCTCGTTCTTGAAGCCGGGGGTGAGCCTTTTGTGGGCGACAGCCCTGGGATCGGCTCCTTTTCCCGGGTGAGCAAAAGAACCGGTATCGCAGGTGCAGCGCTTGAGGCAGGTATTGAGTGCCGTGAACTTGTTGATCCGATAGACGTGAACTTGCCGGAGGCAAGCCGGTTTAAACGACTGCAGATCGCGTCCGGGGCGATGAAGGCCGACGTGATTATCAATTTGCCGAAGCTCAAGACCCATTGCCAGATGCTTTTGACTCTCGGGGTCAAAAACATGTACGGCGTGATTGTCGGCAAACAAAAGGTCGAGTGGCACCACATGGCCGGTGTGGACAGGGAGACATTCGCTTCCCTGTTGCTCGACATATACGCCGTGACGAAGCCAGCCCTGACCATTCTTGACGGAATATGGGGGATGGAGGGGCGGGGGCCTTCGAACGGTACGCCGAGAAAATTGAATTTGCTGGCCGCAGCAGAAGATGCCATAGCTATGGACATTGCTGTCTGCAGGATGCTGGGCGGCCGTAGAAATATGTTTCCGCTTTACAGGGCGGCTTCGGACAGGGGGATGGGTGAGACGGATTTTTCCCGGATTTCATTTCCCGGGCTTTCACCCGAATCTTTTTTCGTGAATGACTTCAAGTTTCCGGAGTTGGATTCACTCCATATGTTACCTGCCTCCTGGGACTGGTTCACACGCCGCTTTCTCGTTTCCAAACCGGTTCATCGCCCCTCTGCCTGCAGCGGCTGCGGCCGATGCGAAGAGATTTGCCCCGAGCATGCAATAGAGCGCAGAAACACTTCTGTGCGGTTTAACTACAGCAAGTGCATACGCTGTTACTGTTGCCAGGAAATATGCCCGGAAGACGCGATAGATTTTAAGAAAGGCATGATTGTGCGGCTTTTGGAATTGTTGGAAAGGCCGGCAAATGATCAATAAAAGATCGTCAAGGTCCGGTGATACGGCTTTTTTCGGAAACTGTCGTTTTGACCCATGGACCAAAGCATCCAGTCAAGTTCGTGGGATCGAAATGATTTACCTCTCTGTTCCAAGGCTTCGCGCAGCTTTTCGACCGAGGCGATTGTTGCGGCCCGTAATTCGACCTCCATTTCGTTTCCGGCTGGGATGGGCACCAGCCTGTCTATATGGGATGCCAATGCCTGGGAATACCGAATTATCCCCAGCTGCCTGAGGACCTGGGGCAGCTTGTAGTCTGCAAACGCAGTTATGCGGTCGATATCCGTGAATGATCCCCAGCTTTGTCCCGAGAATGCTCCGTAAAGGTCTGCGGCAAGTATTTGCGCGCGTTTCAGGAACCATACCGTTTGCCCCTTGTACGACGCGCTGTCGCGAAAAGATCTGAGCTTCACAGCCAGGAGACGGGCCAGAGCAACTGCCGACCCGCGGGCTTCCTCCACCAGGAGGTGTGCCTTGCCCTGGTAATCTTTAAGGAGAAGTATCCCCAGATCTCGAAGGGCTGCAGCCCGTTCATCGATCAATTGAAGGGATCCCCTTCCGCCAAGAATACGGGTAAATTCCGCCGCGTTCAGCCGTGCCAGATATGCAGCGCAGTTAAGCGGGACGCCTCTTTCCATCGCACGCTTGAGGGCTGAGGCCATTGCCACGTAGCCGGACAGATAGGAATTCTTTACCTTGACTGCCCAGCGGCTTTTCCTGGGAGGAGGCCAGAAGCAGAAATTGACTGTGTCGAGCACCATGAAATAGGCTACAGTTGATTCAGTTCCGTCGAAATAATGGTGCGCGGCGTCCCAGACAGGGATGGGTGCGTTGCCGGCCAATATCTCTGCAGCAAGCCGGTCCACCGCCTTTATGTCTATAAACACATGCCGGCTCGCAGAGGCCGCGCGGAGAGTCGTCTCTGGCACTTCCCACATAACCGCTCCATAAAATGGATTTTATTGTCCCGAGGACACCGGCGGTGATTCATTGCTGTATCTAAACCGCCTTATCAGGAGAGGAACCAACATGGAGGCGGCATACAAGCCGCCGGCAGCAAGGCTTTTGCCGGAAACCAGCAGGCTCCACTGCCCTGAAACCCAGGCCTCCCTTAAAATGCCTCCGAGAAATGTCAACACGAACACACTGACGGCAACGCCCAGAGTTGTGCCGAGCAAATAATCCTTGTATCTTACAGATGTCAGTCCCAGGCCGAAATTGAGCGGCGTAAACGGGAAGTTCAATACCCTCAGGTAAAATACGGCGATGAATCCGTTTTTGCGAATTGCTTCATCATAAGTCCTCATACGCGGGCCTACGAGTTTTCTGGCGAAATCCCTCCCCAGATTTCTTCCGATGACAAAAGCGCCGGTGGCTCCAAGTGTACACCCTGCAAGGACATAGATGAATCCCTTAAATGGACCGAAAATAACTCCGCCGGCTATGACCGGAATGCTCGCCGGCACGAACAGGCAGAGGCTCGCCGCGGTGATGCCGATGTAAGCGGTGGGTCCCCATGGGCCGGCCCGTGCTATGAGCATATTGAGTGCGTCCGGGTCCATAAGAGCACGCAGGGGAGTCCACCTGATTGCTGAAACTGCGGCAGCGGCGAATAAAACCAGCCCCGCGGCTTTCAGCAATGCGCGGCTGACAACAGCGTGGTGCGGCATATTTTCAGGCATCGGTTTTTTGATCGGAACCTGTTTTCATGGGGCCTCACAGCCCCGTGTTCATTTCGCGGTACAATGCGCCGGGGAAGGCCAACGCCGTTGATTTGAATGATTTAACCTCCCTCCGGGGTGACAAGATGGCGGCTCATTGACTGTATGGAATCGGCACTTTTCGATTTGCTTTGTTCAAGACAGGCAATATACTATCATTGCCTGTCAAGGTAAAGGTAAAGAGCCGGTTTTATTTGTACTGGAATCGAATCCAGGGATGAAAAGTGCATCGGACCGGGTTTCAAAGCACTTGCAATCTGGCCGGCAATCCTGTATTGCTCGGAAACATGGTGTCAGTGTTTGGACTTTACCGCCGTCACCGTACCGTCGTCGTTTAGTTTGTGCTATCTGGAAATACCGGATGGCACTAATGATGACCTCGTAAAAGTCCCCAAGCCGTCATTTCCCGACGAGAACTTGTGTCGGGGAATCCA
>CAYXDR010000323.1:0-4230 GCA_964463515.1 uncultured Desulfobacteraceae bacterium
AGTGTTGACTGTATTGTAAGACATAAAAATCTCCTGTCAAGGAAAATGTTGATGAAAAATCCCCTCCCTTCACTATCGTTTCCCCCGATAACAACTATCGTATTTGACCCCTGAAAAATGGTGGAAAAATGGTGTGACTTTTGGTGGAATTTTGTAGGTGAAAAAACGATTTTCCTGGACGTTCAGTGATATTTGATTTATAATAAAATATTTTGCGATGGCCTTTTTTGGCTTTTTCCACAAACATAAAAAAAGCCCCTAAGTCTTTGAATTAACTTAGAAGCTTCTGGCGGAGGGAGTAGGATTCGAACCCACGGTCCCTTTCGGGAACAGCGGTTTTCAAGACCGCCGCCTTAAACCACTCGGCCATCCCTCCGATAGCTACTTCCCTCGCGGAATTTTGTAAATTATCAAATTTTGGAAACTTAGTCAAAGCTTTTATCGGCGGCACTAGGCTACGAAATTCTTTTACATCCACATTTTGATATAAAAAGGCACTCCTGAAATGGAGTGCCTCTGGATTCGATGGAGATGTCACACCGATCAGCCCTTTGTTACATTTTTAGCAACCGGGCCCTTGTTGCTGTCCTCCAAATCGAAAATTACCCTGTCACCTTCTGCGAGAGTCTTGAATCCGGGCATATTAATTGACGAATAATGCACGAAAACATCCGGCCCCCCATCCCGTTCAATAAAACCGTACCCCTTCTTGTCGTGAAACCACTTAACCATTCCTTCTGCCAAAGCGTTCCCCTCCTTGAAAAAATTGACCCCACATATGCATTCGCAGTCGGCCCCCGACGCGCCGACTGCACGCTTTAGCAAACTTTATATTATTACGTAAGACACAATTTGTCTTTTTCGTCAAGAAAAAAATAAGGTAAACCTACATTCTACTCCGCATCAGCCTGATTGTCGCTTCATAGTCACCGCTACCAAAAACGGCTGATCCCGCGACAAAGACATCCGCTCCGGCAGAGGAAACTTTTCCGATCGTGCCTGGACCGATCCCCCCGTCCACCTCGATCTCAGTGTCAAGCCCGCGGGAATCCAACGTCCCACGGATCTTTTCAATTTTCGGAAGAACTGCCTCGATGAACTTCTGCCCACCGAAGCCAGGGTTCACTGTCATGACCAGAACGAGATCCAAATTTTCCAGCACATAATCTATCACATGCGACGAAGTGGCCGGATTAAGACTGACCCCTGCCCGAACACCGGCCTTGCGTATCTTCTCCAGGCTGCGATGAAGGTGCACGGATGCCTCAGCATGGATTGTTATGATATCCGCACCCGCCTGCACAAAGTCATCGATGAAAAGATCCGGCTCGACTATCATCAAATGTACATCGAGCGGGAGCCGCGTAACCCGCCGGGCTGCCTCTACGATCATCGGCCCCATGGTAATATTCGGAACGAAACGCCCGTCCATTACGTCCACATGGATATAATCCGCCCCCGCCTTCTCCACTGCAGAGATTTCCTCTCCCAGCCTGGTGAAATCGGCTGACAGGATGGATGGCGCGATTTTTTTCATTATCTGTCTCCTATTTGGTATTGCCTGAAAAACCGACCGAGTGCTATGAAGCTCCCCAATAACCCCAGCAGCACTCCGGCCGCCCCTAGGGCTGCTGCATAGCCCGGGGGAATAAAATCCATGCCAAGGATGGCAAGGCCCCCGATATCTTCCTTTTTCAGCGAAAGAAATTTATAGCCTGCAAAAAGAACCCCAACTGCCGCACCTCCGGCCGCCGCCCCGTGGATCAAGCCCTCCAGAAAAAAGGGTGCTTTCACAAAGCCATCGGTAGCACCCACCAGTTTAAGGATTTCGATTTCATCCCTTCTGCTGTAAATGGTGAGCCTGATCGTATTGGTAACGATCACAAGCACCCCGAACCCCAGCAAGCTTCCAATGCCTATACCGACAGCCTTCACGACGGCAAGTACACCTCCTAACCTTTTAATCCACTGTTCCGTAGATTGAACTGATCCGACTTTTTCGACTGACTCCAGGATCGATCGGATATTTGCCAGCTCTGACGGTCCGGCTTTCCGCTCGATGACCACTTCGAAAGAAGCAGGAAAAGGATTGGAATCGAGGCTGTCCACAAGCTCCCCATGCGAACCGAGAAATCGCTTCATATCATGGAGAGCGTCACTTTTCGATATATATCCGGTTATTTTGGCGCCGGGAATGTCTTCAATGGCCTTGCGGATGACCCGCAGCTGTTCGTCGTCAGCCTGGTCCTCCACAAATACGGACATCGTACCAGAGCCGCCGAGGCCTTTAATCCACGAATTCACATTAACGAACACAAGCAAAAAAACACCGAATATCAAGAGGGAAACCGTAGTGGTAGCGATCCCGATAATATGAACGCCGAAATTGTTGCGAACATTTTTTACCGCCTGCACCAAAAAATACGGAATCTGGCGAAGCATCATAGGTCTTCCACAACTACGCCGCGGTTCAGTACGATGCGGCGCCGGTTAGAATCCTCCAACAACTCCCTGCTGTGAGTCGCTATCAACACGGTGGTTCCCCTCAAATTGATGCTTCGAAACAAAACCATTATGTCCCTGGTGAGGTCGGGGTCCAGGTTGCCGGTGGGTTCGTCGGCGAGAAGCAGAACCGGTCGGTTGACAATGGCCCTTGCTATCGCGACGCGCTGCTGTTCTCCACCGGATAGTTGCCTGGGAAGCGACTTCTCCTTACCACTCAATCCAACCAGCTTCAACGCCTGGCGGGTTTTCTTCCTTACAAAACCTCCCCGCTCCCCGGCCGCCAGCAGCGCGACCGCCACATTATCTGAAACAGTCCGGTCGTTTAAAAGTTTAAAGTCCTGGAAAACAAAACCGATTTTACGCCTCAGTATGTCCAACGTCTTTCGCTGGATACGATTAAAATTCATTGAATTGACAAGAACTTGTCCACTGGTGGGCTGTTCAGCGCCGAAGATTATTCTCAAAAGCGTGCTCTTCCCGGCACCGCTTGGCCCGCTGATAAATACGAACTCACCCTGATCGATTTTCAAATTGACGTCGTTGAGTGCGGAATTGGGCCCGAAATTTTTATGGACATGAAAAAGGCGGATCATTCGAAATCACCGCATGTAAGGGCTGGTATTTTCTCCGCCGGTATGGAAAAGACCGTTTATTCCCTTTGACTGGAGGAAAAACCGAAAAAATTCATCTGTTTGATCAATCAAGGATATAATGGAGGGGATCCACGTTCACGCCTTCAAGTTTGACCTCATAGTGGAGGTGATTTCCCGTAGACCGGCCGCTGCTGCCTACAAGGCCGATGCCGTCCCCCCGCGTGACTTGTTGCCCTTTATTGACAAGAACCTTGTCCAAGTGAGCATAAATGGTCTCAAGTCCAAATCCGTGCGAAATCACAACCACCTTACCGTAGCTCCGGTTCGAATACACCGATGAGACTTTCCCGTCCGCCGGTGACAGGATGGGAGCACCCCTGCGTGTGGCTATGTCGATACCTCTGTGAAACTCCTTCTTGCCGGTAAATGGGGATGTCCGGTATCCGAACCGCGAACTGAGCCAACCTTTCGTAGGACGGATTGACGGAGTCGAAGCCAACATCTCTTTTTGTTGCTCCAGAAACTCATACAGCTCGGACTTCCTGCGCTTCATCAGGTCAGCCTGATCGTCCAGGGCATCCAACCTGTCATGCAGAGACGCCGCCGCATCTCCGTCTTTACGGCTCAGAGCGCTGCCTATCCATCCGCTCGCAGATGGAGATCCTCCAATGCCCGGAAAATTCTCCTGTTCATACCCATCAGACAGGTTCACCATAACACGAAGCCTGCGGTCCAGGTCATTCAAATCAACCATTTTATCTGAAATCGAATCGATACGCCAAGCCAACTCAGCAACCTGGCTCCGCTTCACATCCAACTCGTCTTCAAGCAAATCCAACCGCGGCATAAGGGACCTCATCCGAAGGTAATTCTCTGTGAAAAACCACCCGGCCACAGCCAGAAAGCACAAAAACAGCGGCAATGCAATAAAAAGAAAACGCGGTATTCGGAATTGCCTTGTCCGGTCCGTGTTTTCAGATACCACCACTATCGTCGATTTTTTCAAACCCACAAGCAGGCCTCTGATTGGAGGGAAGTATGACAAAAACGCATCGTCGAAGATGCGACCACAGCCGATTTAGATTTAATGGCATCGTAAAAAGTACAATCCCCGGCTTATCGGCGTCGGGGT
>CAYXDR010000324.1:0-4219 GCA_964463515.1 uncultured Desulfobacteraceae bacterium
AATCTTGCAATCGCGCCGTCAATGTCTTCCGGCTTCTGGCGAATTCTGTCATGATCGAGGTTCAATTCCAAAAGCCTCCTTTGTGTAATGCTTGAGCATTGGTTTGATGTCGAGATACAGGGCTACCGTTTTCGTTATAAAAGCGATCCTCGTCTCGGGATCCTGATCGATCAGCAGGCGGCCCTTGATCGCGTGGTATTGAAAAGAAAGTCTCGCCGTATTCAATATTCGAATATCAACCGGGAAAGAAGCCTTCAAATGCTTTTGAAGTTCACCTCCCAGCTCTGTCTCATAGAAGGGGCTTTTTCCAACGATGAACTCCGGGCGCAGAAACACCGCCACATCCAAGTCCCGAAACCGCCCGTCTTCTAAAAAAGAACCGTGGGCATATGCGAAGAGAATTTCCGGGCGCCTCATGATATAGTCGCTTAGAATCTGCAGATAGGCTTCTTTCTGTTCTGTATTCATATCGTAGGAAATGATTTCCAATGGAGCACCCGGATTTCTGGGTTCCTGGTTACAAACCTCTTCTCGACCTTGTCTTAACCCCGTTTTCAAATGGTTATAGGGCAATGGAAAGGCATTGTCAAAAATATCAGACCTGAAAGTTGGAAATTAGATTGAAGATGAGGGGTCTCTTCAATTTATATAGACCAGCAGCACATCGTCGCCCTTTGCCTTTCAATTCTCAAGGATTTTTGCAAACTTTTCACCGAAGAAATGATAGAATTATTTTAATTGGATACACTGTATGCTTCACACGGCTGCGAAATTTGATAAGATCGTCGTCAAATTTCAACGAAAAATGACGGTGGCATTATCAAGCCATGCTGAAAAGAATTCGCGATCCCGGCATTGTAAGGGCCATGAAGCGTAGCACAGGTGCCTTGATCGTCGAAGAGAAAGGTGCTTTATTCGAAGGGATGGTGGCACAGCTGCTGCGCACATATAAAGACTATCGTCGCCTTTTTGACGATATGTATTATTGGGGAGCTGCCGGTCGCTCCGGCATGGAAGTCGATTTTATCCTGGTTCGAGGCGAGGAGCTGATCGCAGTGGAAGTGAAATCCGGCAACACTTTTATGGACGCCTGGTGCAAAGGCCTGCGTATCACCGAGTCCATCAAAGGGTTGAAGCGCCGGATCGTCGTCTACCCCCAAGGTCCCGCGATGAGGACAAAAGACGGCATCGATATCCTGCCATTCACCCATTTCGCCGCGCTGTTGGCCACAGGAAAGCTGTGACCAAAATCCCGCCCAAGCTTTCATTCCACAAGCATTTTTTGTAAACTTTTCACCAAGGGAATGATAGAAGGATGGATTTGAATTTGCGGTGTCGGAGGAGAGAACGCCTTATGGGAAAGAAGAAATAAAACAAAATGGCCAAGCAAAAGACAACAAAGTACATGAAAAAGATGAGGCGCAAAGCCCTTAGATTAAAGCCGCGATCTCTTAAAGACAAAATCTTGAGAGATAAACCGAATTTAGCAAATAGAATCAATCCAAACCCTCCTGACAAAGAGAAAATGTCAGAAGTGATTGTGGACTACGCTCGGCCGCTTCTGGATTCGGCAGAAACAGTGGAAGAACAGAAAAAGGCTATAGCTTTTGCTATTATCTGCTGGAATGCATCCTTTATCGACGCAGAAAAACGGGATGCAATGATCGCGGGAGCCTTTACAGAAGGAGAGGAGATGCTGGATTCGGCTACTCGGGAAGTGATGGAGTTCATGTTGAACCGAAAAGAGGATCTATTTCCCCATAACGAGAGAATCGTCGAAAATTGGTTAATTAAAGATAGAGGTAGTCAATTATATTTCGAAGTAGCATCGGCCCCGCTCAAATAGGCTATTGCCAAAAGTCTATTTGATCAACGATCTGTCCGCCATAGAGGGAAACACGAAGACGTGAACCTATATCGTCTTTCTGCTATAAAAAAAGTGATATGACTGGCATTGTGTTTTCAGTGAAGGTGACATCAGGATTGACAAATCCATTTATTCGTGCAAATTGAATATTGAAAATTCAATTTTCACATGGTTTGCAGAATGATACCCCGAAATTTGCAGACAAAACTCGAAGAGGCAACCCGGTTCTACCCGGTGGTGACCCTCACCGGGCCCCGGCAGTCCGGTAAAACCGTTCTCGTCCGTCATGTGTTCAAAAATTGTGATTACGTTTCTCTTGAAGACCCGGAACTAAGACGTTTTGCTTTAGACGACCCGAGGGGGTTCCTAAGCCAATTCGCCGGCGACGTCGTGATAGACGAAGCCCAGCAGGTACCCGAGCTCTTTTCGTATATTCAGGTTATCGTGGATAAAGAGAACCGGCCGGGGCAATTTATTCTTACCGGATCCCAGCACTTTCTGCTTCTTTCCAAAATATCCCAGACCCTGGCGGGGCGGTGTGCTGTGCTTCACCTTTTGCCGTTCAGTCTGGATGAGCTCCTAGGCCGGCCCCCTTGGCCTGTCGAAGCCCTGGGTGGCAAACCACCTGCAAACCGAGGCAAGCCGGACATGGAACTGTGGCATGCGCTACACACCGGCTTCTATCCCCGCATACATGATCAGGGTATTCCGGCCCAGGATTGGCTCAAGAATTATTGCGTGACATACTTGTCCAGGGATGTCCGTGAAATTGTCCAGGTAGGTGACCTTGAAACATTCGAACGGTTTCTGGCACTTTGCGCAGGGCGAAGCGGGGCACTCCTCAATCTGAGTTCTCTCGCATCGGACTCTGGAATTTCCCACACCACCGCCCGCCGCTGGATATCCATACTCGAAACCAGCTTCCTGATATTGCTTTTGCGCCCCCATCACCGCAACCTGAACAAAAGACTTGTAAAATCCCCCAAGCTCTATTTTCTCGACACAGGGCTCTTGTGTTACCTGCTGCGGATCCGCGAACCCGGTGATTTGTTGATCCACGCGGCGCGCGGAGCGGTATTTGAAAGTTTTGTAGTGTCAGAACTCCACAAACGCCTTTTGAACGCCGGGCTACCTTCAGACCTATACTTCTGGCGGGATTTCACGGGCCATGAAGTGGATGTCATTTACGATCACGGTTCTGAACCCACTGCGATAGAGATAAAATCAGGCATGACGATCGCCAGGGATTTCTTCGCCAACCTTGCTTACTGGCGCAACCTGCACAACCAACCACCACCTGCAGCTCTAATCTACGGAGGAGACCGTACCTTCCGGCAACATGATACAAACGTCTGTGCCTGGTGGAACTTCTGAGCCAAAAAATGAACCTTTAACAGCCTTCCTGTTCAGCGAAATTTACAAACTCAGCCGGAATCGGTTGATGTCAAACCAGGACGCCCCGGCCAGTCTAAAGGACCACTTCGATCAGATGCGGGCCATGCGTTTGAATGGCTTCTTTCAGATGCCCGTTGAATTCTTCTGCGGTTGCCGCCCGTTCGGCGTGGACGCCCATGCCGGTTGCCAGTTGAACCCAATCGATCCGGGGATTGTCCAAATCAAACAATTTTTCAGCCTTTGGACAGGCCCAGTCCACACCCACGCGTCTCAATTCGCCAGCAAGAATTTTGTATGAATGATTCGCGAAAAGTACCGTGACGATGTCAAGATTTTCACGGGCCTGCGTCCAGAGTGACTGGAGGGTATACATCCCCGAACCGTCTGCCTGCATGGAAAATACTTTCCGATCGGGGCAGGCCACGGCTGCACCGGTCGCCACCGGCATGCCCTGCCCGATCGCGCCACCCATGATACTCAACCAATCATGAGGAGGTGCGCCGACCATCCATTCATCCGCATCCCGGCTGGATGTCACGGCTTCATCGGAGATTATTGAATTCTCCGGCATCAGGGCCGCCAGGGAAATCCACACTTTTTCAGCCGTAATTTTCCCGCCGGGCAGAAGTGGGCGTTTCAAGGCTTGTACAGCCTCCGGTTCCCCCGGCGCATGAACGGCAGCGGCAAGCATCTCAAGCGCCGCCACGCCATCTTCCTCCGGTTTGGCCAGGGTGTGGATCCGGCACCCATCCGGGGTCAGCCAGTTGGGTAGATTCGGCCAGGCAAAAAAAGAAACAGGCGGTTTTGCGCCCACTAAAACGAGGTGCCTGGTGCCTTCAAGCATTTTTAAGGCCGGCTTGACAGGATAAGGGAGCCGGTCGATGTTCACCCTTCCAGCACCCCGCTGGAAACAGCTGTTGACCCTGTTTGCAATCAATCGGGCGTTCGTTGCCCGTG
>CAYXDR010000325.1:0-2919 GCA_964463515.1 uncultured Desulfobacteraceae bacterium
CTCTATAGAAAAAACCATGCCGGGAACCAGGACTATACCCTCCCCTTTTCTGCCGTAATGAAGAACCTGTGGGGGTTCATGGAAATCAAAGCCTACCCCGTGACCTACAAATTCCCGCACCACAGAGCAGCCTTGGCCTTCAGCATAGTGCTGTATTGCATAACCGATGTCGCCCAGCGTATTTCCCGGCTTCACCTGGGCAATACCCCGGGCAAGGCTCTCGGCGGCCACCCTGACTATTTTTGCCGCATCCCTGCTTGGAGTCCCCACGTAGAAGGTTTTACTGGTATCGCCATAATACCCGTTCAAGATCGGGGTCACATCCACATTCACGATATCCCCGTCTTTCAGCTTGTAAGGGCCTGGAATCCCGTGGCATATTACCTCATTGACGGATACGCATACGCTTTTCGGGAACCCGCGGTAATTCAAAGGAGCTGGAACCGCACCCCGCGCGACCGTGAATTCGTGAACGATGGTGTTGATTTCCTCGGTGGAAATGCCTATCCTGAGCCGGCTTTCCACAAGGTCCAGGGTCTCCACGGCGAGCCTCCCGGCCTGTGCTATGCCCTCTATGTCGTCTTTGTTTTTTAATCTTATTCTATACTTCTGAAGGTAGAGTTTTTTGAAGTCAATCCCAGATTTTTCATCTTTGCGCAGGCAGCAGTTCTTGTATTTTTTCCCGCTGCCACAAGGGCAAGGGTCATTACGTCCCGGCTTTTTCATTTCTATCCTTTTACCGCCCGGTGCTTCCCGAGCTGCACAAATTAATAGATTAAAAATGTTTCAGAAATATCCGTTAAAATCCCGTACCGCAAAACTTATGAAGAATATCAGAACAAGCAAGGTTCTCACAAGGAAAGAATCTTTTTCATTGTGCCGCAAATTGCAGGACCTGGTAAAAATATTGTCACTAATATGCAAAACCCGTCAGTGCCCAGCATAATTATTGATTCATACACCCTTTTTTTCTGGATATGGTTTAATAGATGAATTTAATTGATAAATTGCCATTTTTTCGTATTCTATTTAGTCCTCGAATGTTCGTAGCCTTCGCGATGGGCTTTTCATGCGGGCTGCCTCTCCTTTTAACGATAACTGTTCTCCAGGCATGGATGAAAGATGCGGGTGTCGACCTGGCGGTGATTGGCATGATGGCCCTGGTGGGGCTTCCCTATACCGTCAAATTTCTGTGGGCTCCTTTTCTCGACCGCTTCACGCTCCCTTTCCTGGGACGGAGACGGGGGTGGCTGCTGGCCTCCCAGATTGCACTTATGTGCTCTATCGCCTGTCTGGGCCTCACCCGGCCCTCGGTTTCCCCGTGGACAGTTGCATTCGCTGCTTTTCTCGTCACCTTTTTCAGCGCATCCCAGGACATAGTCGTAGATGCATATCGCAGAGAAGATCTCTCGGATGAAGAACTGGGCCTTGGCTCCTCTCTATACATCAACGGTTACAGGCTGGGCATGCTGGCAGCCTCCGGAGGCGGCCTGATTCTGGCCGACTACATTTCTTTCAAGCTCGTTTACGGAATAATGGCTGCCGGCCTGCTGCCAGGAATAATTACAACCCTCTGTGCGAGGGAACCCCGGGTTACCGAGGGCAAGCCGGCCACAATGAAAGAAGCGGTGCTCGACCCCCTCGCCGAGTTTCTTTCCCGCGACAGCGCGGTTTTAATCCTCGCCTTTATTTTTCTCTATAAAATCGGCGACACCATGGCATATGCGATGACGACACCCTTTTATCTCGACATCGGTTTTACCAAGAGCGAAGTGGGAACCGTCGTGAAATTGTTCGGATTCTGGGCAACCGTAGGAGGAGGGCTCATCGGAGGCGCGATCATGTTGAAACTCGGAATAAACAAATCCCTGTGGATATTCGGCATTCTTCAGGCGGCTTCCACCTTCTTTTTCTCGGTCCTCGCCGGAATCGGCCCAAGCATCCCTGTTCTTTCCGGCGTTATCGCGTTCGAAAACATAAGCGGGGGCATGGGAACCTCGGCTTATGCAGCTTTCATGGCAAGCATCACAAACAAGAAATTCACCGCCACCCAGTATGCATTGCTCTCCAGCCTCATGGGGGTTCCGCGTGTACTTGTATCAGCGCCCACAGGGTTTCTCGTCAAATTAACGAGCTGGGAAATTTACTTTATAATCTGCACTCTTATTGCGGTGCCAGGTCTTTTGCTCCTGTTCAGGGTCGCCCCATGGCAGGGGAAGAATTCCCAAGCCCTTTAACTCAAATCAACCCGCATTAAGCAACTCCGTGCTGGTCAGGTTAACCAGTGCCCAAACTGCATCTGCCTGAAAAACCTGCTCTATCGATCGGTCGAAGAGCACCGATATGCGGGGCTCGAATTCATTGTCTCCCTGCCAAAGCAGATAATATAGCGGGACCCTCGGGAAAGGCAAAAGCCTGTATGCGCGGTCTGCCATCGCCACAGGCTCTCCCCCCAGGCGTTTACATGCACCTGCAAAGCCTTCGGGGTCTTTTCCATATCGGCTGAGCAAACCTTTTAGGTCAAAGGCGTGGATACCGGTGAAAAAATGCCACTCCTTGAGATCCCGGCAGCTGACGATATCCTTACCCATCGGATACAGCCCCTGGACCCCTACCAGGTATGCCAGGCTCACCATCTCGAGAATAGGATGATGCAAGGTATCCCACCTGCCGCCCTTGAAAATCCTCAGGCACCGCGCTGAAAAATCAAGTGCAATACGTCTTCCCAGATAATCAAACACAAGCGAATCCTTCCCTAGGGGTGAAAACAAGGTGAAATTCAACAATGAATTTCTGTCTCTCCCTTCTGCTTCACTCCAACGGTGATCGGCCGGCAGTGCCTCGGCCAGCATGTCGGCCGACGCAACCAGGGCATCGTATTCATTCATTCTCGGGCCTCCAGACAAGGTTCTTTAACAC
>CAYXDR010000325.1:2929-4215 GCA_964463515.1 uncultured Desulfobacteraceae bacterium
GCCGCAGCTTTCTATGCCAGTGAACTGAAATTTTACCTCTTGGAATATTCAAGTTATTAATAATTCATCTAATATTGCAAATATTCCCGGCAAAATTTTTATTGTTGCACTATCTCTCGATCATCATTAATGTTCTCCATTATAACATTACACAGACTTCGCTTCCAAAGGGTTGCCTCCCAATGAAAACGGCAAAAATTAGAGACATAAAAAAAACAGCCTGGCAGATATTTTCGAATCTTCTCCTAATTGCGACTGGAAGCATGCTTTGCGCGGTAGCAATAAATAGCATCCTCATTCCCAATCAATTCCTAAGCGGAGGCATCACCGGGGTCGCCATCACCATTCATTACCTCATACCCGGCCTGTCAGTGGAAGCGGTTTATTTTTTCCTTAACATTCCCATCTTCATCCTGGGATGGTTTTACATAGGGCGCCGGTTTTTTGTCTACAGCATAGCCGGAATGATCATCTTTACACTGGCTCTCGTGTTGTGCCATGTCCAGTTCCCACCCATGGACAGGCTTTCGAGCACGCTTGCCGCCGGGATAATTTCCGGCATCGGCTCCGGCATCATCCTCAGGTCCATAGGCTCCGCAGGAGGCCTGGATATCCTCGGGGTAATGCTTTTGAAACGCTTTTCAATCAGGCTTGGAAGCACTATACTTGCTTTCAACTCGGTTGTTCTAGCCTCTGCAGCCCTTCTTTTCCCTCTTGAAAAAGCCCTGTACACTCTCCTTTTCATGTACGTGCCATCGCACATTGTAGATTTGGTGGTGACCGGGCTCAGCCAGAGAAAATTCGTCTTTATCGTAAGCACCCGATGGAGGGACATCTCCCACATGATAATGCATCGTGTCAAGAGGGGGGTCACTATCGTCAAAGGTCAGGGAGGGTTCACCGGCAGGGAGGAGCATATCCTTTACACGGTGGTAAGCCTCCGGGAGCTTTCACAACTGAAACACCTTGCCAGGGAGATAGATCCGGATGCCTTTGTGGTGGTGACCGACACAATGGAAGTCATGGGGCTCCGCATCGGCAATCAGCCACACTGGTAACCCTGGACACCATCAAGATGCCATCTCCCCGCGTGGCGGGATGCAAGCAGCCGCAGCCGTGTTGCCTTCGTTCGCTCCTCGCTGCAGCGTATTACTTATACGCCTCACTCGGCGCCTAGCATCTGGCACCTTCCTGGTGTCCAGGGCTTCTTCTAAATCCACCGTTGATGGTATCGTAAAAAGTCAAAATATCCCCTCTATCGTCACCTCCCGACACAATTTTGTGTC
>CAYXDR010000326.1:0-4110 GCA_964463515.1 uncultured Desulfobacteraceae bacterium
TTGATCGGCGGCCTTTTCGAACCCGATACCGATCCCGATCCCGACGCCGATAAGGCAGGGATGGTACTTTTACGACGGCATCAATCCCGAATTCGTTGTTTTCAAGGTAAACAGAAGTACCAGGGAATCATCATGGCTAAATTCAAACGGAAATCACGCCTGGGCAAGGGCCGGTTTTACAATCACATCTGGATGTCCGTCTTTTTTTTATCCGTGCTTGCTGTAGTTTCCGGAATCTACTTCGCGACGCTGAAAGTGGATTACGTATGGCGCTGGTACAGGATTCCGCAGTATTTCTACTACCAGGAAGAGGTCGAAATTCAGGCTTATATCGAGGGGGAGGTAACCTCGGTCGCATCGGAGGGCGACGATGCGGTGGTCGTGGTTGGAGGCTACGGTGAAAAAGAGGCCTACACCATCCCTGAAGGAACCGTGCTTGTAAGCGAGGGGGACTTGATTTATCCTGGTGACGTCCTGGGGTTCTACGAGCAGTGGCGCCCCGGAATTCTCCTTATCGGGCTCTGGATGACCTTGAAGGTGAGCATCATTGCCATATTCGTCGGGATAATCATCGGCCTGCTTGCGGGCCTTTGCCGTATATCGTCCAACCCTGCGCTCAAGTGGGGTGCGATCAGCTACATAGAGCTTATCCGCGGTTCTCCTCTTCTGGTTCAGATTTTCATCTGGTATTTCGTACTTGGTACCCTTATAAACACGCTGCTCGCCCAGGCGGGCATAGATCAGCTTCCTCCAATTTGGTATGGTGTTACATCCCTGGCGTTTTTCACAGGCGCCTACGTGGCAGAGATAGTGCGGGCGGGGATACAGTCGATACACAGAGGGCAGAGCGAGGCGGCCCGTTCGCTTGGTATGAACTACTTTCAGTCCATGAGGCACATCATCCTGCCCCAGGCCTTCAGGAGGATTCTGCCTCCCCTGGCCGGCCAGTTCATCAGCCTGATCAAGGATTCCTCCCTGCTGGGCCTGATCGCAATACGGGAGCTGACAAAGGCCACCCGCGAAGTGGTGACGACCTCTCTTCAGCCTTTCGAGTTATGGATGATGTGCGCTTTTTTGTATCTCATCCTGACTTTCTCCCTTTCGATGATCGTGCAGTACCTGGAAAGACGGGCGGTGATGTCATGATCGATGAAAACGCAAAAAACCAAAACAACCGTCAAACCGTCCTTATGATTACTTGTTGATTATTGTATGGGTAGATAATGATTGACGTGAAGAACATCTCCAAGACTTTCTATGCAAGCCATGAGGTGAACGCGCTCAGAAATGTGAGCTGCCGGATCGAGCGTGGGGAAGTGGTGGTTATAATAGGCCCCTCGGGCTCCGGGAAAAGCACGTTTCTTCGTTGCCTGAACCGGCTTGAAGAAGCCGATGAAGGCCACATATTCGTCGACGGGATGGATATCCTGGACCGAAAAACCGATATCAACCGGGCCAGGGCTGAAATGGGCATGGTTTTTCAGTCTTTCAACCTGTTCCCCCACAAGACGGTTTTTGAAAACGTTACACTGGCCCAGTGCGTGGTCCGAAAAAGGTCCAGGGCGGATGCCGAGAAAAAAGCCGTGGGCCTTCTCAAAAAGGTCGGGATCGCGGACAAGGCCCGGGTTTACCCGGAGCAGCTCTCCGGGGGGCAGCAGCAGCGGGTGGCCATTGCAAGGGCGCTTGCCATGGATCCTAAGGTCATGCTTTTCGACGAGCCCACCTCCGCACTGGATCCTGAAATGATCGGGGAAGTGCTCGACGTGATGAAGACCCTTGCCAGGGAAGGAATGACCATGATCGTGGTTTCCCACGAAATGGGTTTCGCCCGGGAGGTCGCGGACCGGATGATTTTCATGGACGATGGTTCGATCATAGAAGAAGGGACCCCCGAGCAGATTTACAGGAACCCCTGCCAGGCCCGAACAAAGCTTTTTCTGAGCCAGATTCTGTAACAAACCCGGCCTTTAAGCATTTTTATGAGAGCCGTAAGGAAAATAATCGTTTTTTCTTCGCTCTTCCTGCTGCTCCTGGCGGGGTTGCTCGCCGCCGCAGCCGCATACCTCTACACGCATCCGGAAATTGTTGCAACGCACGCATCAAAATACTTTTCCAAGGCCGCCGGGCTCGATATCCAGGCGGACCGCCTGCACTGGACGCTTCGGCCGTTATCCATAGAGGCTGGGGGCATAAGCATTTCCTCTGCCTTGAAACCCGATGCCCTTGAGGTCGGAATTCCTGATTTGGCCTGCCGGATGCACCTTGATGGGAGGTTCGGCCGCAGGGTGCTGGTCGTCGATTATATCCGGGCCTCCGGATTATCGGTGAAAATCAGGGACACGGATTTTGGCGGCCCCGGGAGGGGCGGGCCTGAAGGCAGAGGAGCCTTCCTGAGAGTTCTCGTCCGGCTGGCAGGCTTTTTTCTGTTCAGGGATGTTTTTATCCGGGAAATAATGGTTGAAGAAAGCGGGATGGAAGCGCAGTTTAACAAGTTCGGTGTCTCCATGGCCGGCGTCACGGCCAGCCGAGGTCCTGGAGGCGGTATAGAGGTTTCCGGTGAGGCGAAAATTCGCGTCCCGCATATCGATGGAACCATGTCGGTGCCGGACGTACGACTGTCTTTGGACCCGGACATTTCGCTTCCTGGTGAAAAATGGCGCCTGGATGGAGATATCCAGCTTCTTGTGGAAAAAGCGGGTTTTTCCTGCCAGACGAAGGCAGGTGATTTTTCAGGTGTGGTTTCCGGCAAGGCGGATCTTTCCCTGGAGGCCGGGAGATTTCCGTCGGTTGATAGGGCCGAGGCCGTGCTGATCGAGGGAGGTTTTTCAAACGGCGCCGCGGAAGTTGACCTCGCCGATGTTGAAATGCGGTTTTCCGGACGGCACCCGGGTTATGAAATCGAGCTGTTTTCCGCCCGAATACCGCGTGCGCTTTTGACCCCGGCTGAAAACCGCTTCAGCCTGAAAGACATTCACGTCTCCGGCTCCCGCGCAACCGTGGACGTTGAAGCAGGGACTGCGGAGTTTCCTGAAATATCCATTTCATCTCCTTTGGCAGGGGACTTTTCGGGCCGCGGGACCATGGGCCCGAAAAAATCGAGCGTTTCCCTTGCCGGTAAGGATACCGAGCTGATCGGACTTGCCGGGGAATTGGGGCTGATGCCGGCAGACTGGCGGTTTTCCGGCACCGATGTCATCCGCCTGGATGCGGTGCTGACCCCTGAGCGCACCCTCGAATTAAGCGCCGGTGCGGAGCTTGAATCGATTTCTTTCCAAGATCCTTCCGGCCGGTTTATGGGCGAAGGGGTTTCTGCGGAGCTGGGCTTTGACGGTGTTGCGGATATAAACAACGCTTTGATTTCAGGCGAATTTTCCGTCGAAGCACCAACCGGCGAAGTCCTCTTAGACCTGTTTTACCTGGATCTGGGCAGCATGCCTTTCGAATCAGGCGGCAAAGTGCAATTCCTGGTAAAAGAGAGGAGGGCAGGAATCTCGAACTACAGGCTGGCAATCCAGGGCCTGCTCGACCTGGTAGCGGATGGCTCCGCGGAAGTCGGCCCGGGCGGTCCCTCGGGCAGTGTTTCCGTTCACCTTCCACCTGCTTCTCTGTCCAGTCTTTATGATTTTCTGGTCAGGGAACCGTTTGGAAGGCAGGCGCAGGCTCTGGAGGATTTGCGGCCCGGCGGAAAGATATCCGCGGACCTCGAAATTTCGGGCAGGCCCTCCGAACTGGCGGTGACAGGCGGAATCAAACTCACAGACGGCCGGTTTGGCGTTTCAGGCAGGGACATCAATGCCGAGGGCGTTTACATGGACCTGCCCGTACTGATCCAAACCGGGCACAGGGAAATGCAGCGGTCCCGTGGGCTTGAACGGCGGACCGGCAGGTTTTTAGTTGAAGAGCTCAGGGTGCCTTTGCTTGCTCCTCAGCGTATTGATTTCACCCTGGAGGCCGGGCCTAACCGGATCCGGATACCGGATCCTTCGTTTATTTATATCCCTGGAGGAAAAATTGAACCAGGCCCGCTTTCCTTTGCGGATTTCATCCGGGAAGGGCTCAGGGCTCAAACCTCGGCCAGAGTCGTATCCGGCGATTTGACGCCCCTTACCT
>CAYXDR010000327.1:0-4065 GCA_964463515.1 uncultured Desulfobacteraceae bacterium
GACAGGGGGATGGAAGTTCTGATAGCCGGGGCGGGTTGGGCAGCCCACTTGGCCGGGGTGATAGCGGCGCATACCACCATTCCGGTGATAGGGGTTCCCATTGACTCCTCCGCATTTCAGGGCCTGGACTCCCTTCTGTCCACGGTACAGATGCCGCCGGGTATACCTGTCGCAACGGTTTCTGTAGGCAGTGGGGGTGCCAGGAACGCCGCAATACTGGCGGCCGAGATATTGGCTTTGAAATATCCGGAGATCAACCGGAGCGTGAAAGACTATAGGCGGAAGCTCACAGAAAAAGCAGCCGGAAGCGTTTTCAACGCTTGATCGGGCGGATCATGTCGGGGACAGGCAACTCTACAATGCCGCGAGCGGCCAGACTTGTGCCGGTGCTCAGGGCAGCCTCCTACGAGGACCTCGAAAAGTGCCTGGGCCCGGCTGTTCGGGTACTGAGAAGGGGGGGGATTGTGGCCCACCCCACGGAGACTGTTTATGGGCTGGGAGTGGATGTGTCCTGCGATAGTGCTGTGTCGGGTTTGTATCGCATCAAAGGCAGAGAGGAGGGCCGGCCCATACTGATCCTGGTTCCTTCCACCGAGGCTGTCTCAAGGTATGCCGAAAGCATACCGGCTGTCGCACGAAAGCTTGCCTCCGCATTCTGGCCGGGCGGGCTTACAATGGTTTTCAAGGCCAAGGAAAACGTTTCTCCGATTCTGACCGGAGGAACCGGTAAAATTGGAGTGAGGCTGTCCGGAAATTTCATAGCCACCGCCCTGTGCCGGGCGCTGGGTGGAGCCATGACAAGCACCAGTGCGAACCGGTCCGGCTCCCCGCCATGCACCAGTGCTGCACAGGTGCTGAAGGCTTTCCCCTCCGGAGTGAGCATGGTGATAGACGGTGGCCGGTGTAGTGCCGAAACCGGATCCACTGTTGTGGATGTTACTCAATCGCCATGCCGGATTTTACGTCAGGGGGTGATTACACGGGAGGCATTGGAGTCCGTGGTGCCGGCCGGTTGAAGCCCGGCCGGGTGGTTGGGCTTTGCTGATGTGCAAGGGTTCAAATCGTATCCGGTATAACTTCTTTTACGGCTTTTTCCATCTCAGGGTAAAGCTCTGTGCGCCGTTTTTCCGGGGGCAGCCTTTTCTCGTATTCCAATAGGCTGAGCCGGTACACCAGGTCGTTGAATCTTAAAGGATTTCCGGTTTTTTTGCATTCCTTTTTTGCCTGGTTGAGCATTTCCCGCAACTCGTCTTCTCCATGCGCAGTTCTGGTGTTCATGGCTTTCAGGTGGATTTGTTCGCGGGAGAGCCCAGGATTAGCCTTTTTGATGGTATTCAATGCCAGGCGCTGCTGCTTGGCTATCATGCGGGCAAATCTAGCGGGATTTTTAGGGGAAGATTTTATTGCGACGATCACAAAGAAAGCCGCAACCAGGCAGCCGATCCCGATGAGTATGCTAAGCATCCGGTTTCTCCTTGTCGGGGCCGGGGCGGCGTAAGTCGTCCAGCCCATCCTTCCATGTCATGAATGAAAACTCGCAGTAGGCGTTCTGGGCAGATGATGTAATGTGGCTGTGCGGCTGTTTTTCCACATACCAAGGGCCTCCCCGCCGTTTCCAGGCGACAAGCCTTACCGCCTGGACGATCCCATAAGGACTCAGAACGGCTGCCCAGAAAATCCATAGGTTGGGCCCCAGCATGTCCCTAAGGGCGTCATAGCACTCGGTGAGAGAGGCGTTTCGCGGCATAAGTCCGAACATGGCCAGTATAATCATGGCGAAAACCGGAAGTAGAACCGTTCCGGACATCATCGAACAGAGAAACACCAGGGCTTCATGTCCCAGCATCTTTTTCATCGTAGCAATGTGCAATTTTTGCCGGAAAAAATCAACCTAATCCAACCCGCCTCGGCCGATCGAATAAGAATCCACATGGCACATGGTACTGTTTTCCTGGTTACAGGTTGCTGGAGAAGCGGAGCTGGTTTTTGTTGACTGCGGTCCTGCATTTTTGGTTTATCAGTTCGTGCGGTTTTTCCATGAAAGGAATATAAACAAGGAGGTAGCTGGTTGCGCGGATCTGGATGTCAGGGAGAATCGAGATCATGCGTTTCGCCGGCCTAAGAAAGCCGGCCAAGGTTGTTTTCAGCGCTTCGATCGCTTCGCTTACGGGAAGGTTCACTGGATGCATCCTTCCTTCTGGCAGGGTGGGTTCCAGCGTCTGTCTGGGTTGGGAAAGGGTGAATGCATTGCTCAAACGCAGAAACGTCCGGGGCCGCACTTTGAATGCCGGTATCCAGAAACGGAACTCGGTTGATTCCCAGGCCGGCTTCACCACGCGCGGCAGATTGGCTTCGCGGACAAGGTCTGCATAGGAATCGAGGCGTATCCCGACGATATCGGCCTTGATGCGCCAGAAGGGAAGATAAACCGCCGGATTCACCGCGGCAGGCCAGTGGGCGAAATGAATTCGCTTGAGTCCCCTTTTTCCCGCCTGCCACATTGAGCCGCAGTTTAAACAGTTAAGAGCGACAGAGTCCCTGCCTCCGGTCAGGTCCCTGCCGCAGTTGGGGCATAAGGTCGCCAGGAAGCGAATGGATGCTTCCGGCGGCCCGCCCGGAAGACTGTCCGGATCAAAATCTTCCGGAAGTTTTTGTCCGGCCGGCGCATTCAGAATTGCGTCGTAGAGTCTTTTGTCTGCATAAAAGGGAGAATAGATCAAACCGAGGGTTTCCCCGATATGCGTTTGGTGAAGAATGGGCCTGCGGATGCCTCTTGTATACTGGCGGTCAAAGACTTCCATGGCCTGTTTCAAGGGAATGCCTGGCGTCAGAAACCGCCCGTTGTCTTCCGGCGATATGAATTTGAGCTTAAGAGTCTGACTTCTCAGGCCGACAGATAGAGGGAAAATGCTCGAGCGAACCGCCTGGTGGCTGAGGTCCATGAAGCGGTGTTGAATCCCTGCCGGGCTGCAGGCGAAAAACATTCCCTTAAATCGCCAGAAAGGAAAATAGAACAGCTTTTTGCCGGCTGGGGCTCTTCCTGTGAACATGTACCTGAAGGTGGTTATGGGCAGGATGAAGGATCTGACCCGGCAGAATTCACAGGAAAAGACACGATCGGTCTCTTCGAGCATCGCCGGGGCACCGCATTGGGGGCACTGGTATTGAATCAGGAAATTAATACTTCTCTCCACACTGGTTGCAGAAAAGGGCATCAGGAAGATTTTCAGCACCGCATTTGGGGCAGAATTTCGCTTTCGGCTTTTTTTCTACCGGATGACCGCATCTGGGGCAGAAGTTTGCATTCGGGGCCAGGTTTTTTCCGCACTTTGCGCACTGTTCAAACACCAGCTGCTGGTGGCCGCAGAAAGGGCAGAACTTGGCGTTGGCGGGGATTTCGTTGTGGCAGTCCGGGCACCGGGTGGATCCCTGCCCCTGCGCTCCGGGGCCGCTTCCTTCGCCGTCCGGTGCCTTTGCACCGCCGAAATATTGGGCAAACATCGCGGGCATCATGAGCCCGAGGGTGGTTCCCATTCCCATGCCGGCGCCGGCCTCGGCATCGCTTTCAGATGCTTTTTCCATGGCCATGGCGGCCTTCATCTGCATCAGTTTGTTCATGTCATTAAACACCCCCATGCGGCTTCGATCGTCTATGGCCTGCTGTACTTCGGGAGGCGGGGTGATGGCATTGATATATATATGAGCAAGGCTTAGGCCGAAATGGCTGAAATCCTCTTTGAGGCGTCCTGCAAGACCGTCGGAAAGCTCGTCGTACCTGGCGGGCAGGTTCAGGATGGAATCTATCTTCTCTCCCATGAAATCATTGAATCTGGAAACGATCACCCGGTTAAGGTATTCTTCCACCGCTTCGGTAGTGAAAATTCCCTGGGTCCCCACGAGCCTGTTGACGAAAAGTACAGGCTGCATCACCTGGAGGTTGAAAACGCCGAATGCTCTCAGCCTAATCAATCCGAGTTCAGCGTCCCTGAATGCAACCGGATCCCGCGTTCCCCATTTCAGATTGGTGAAAACCTTCAGGTTGACAAAATAAACTTCCGCCCGAAG
>CAYXDR010000328.1:0-4050 GCA_964463515.1 uncultured Desulfobacteraceae bacterium
ATCCAGGTGCATTTTACCATGTTACCGCAAGGGGGAATGAGCGGAAAAGGATATTTTTTACGAAAAGGGACTATCTAAAATTCAGAGAATATATTGAAGATGCTCAGGAAAAGTACGGTTGTTTGCTTCATGTTTATCATGGCTGGGGGACGTCCATAAGAAACTAAGAAACAACCAGATCGACACAGATAGGCTATAAATCACAGCCCTGTTTACGATGAGCGATTTCAAAGATTTCTATTCCGAAAAGACCAGAATCAAGCGACTGCCGCTGTCCGCGGATACAAGGATCATCGTTATGAGCGACATGCATCGGGGAAGGCCCGAGGTCAGAGGTCCGATGTCCGATGTCCGATGTCGGATGTGTGGGGAAAAGACAGATGTCAGAGGTCTTGGGACAGATGTCACATGTCCGAGGTCCGAGTTCTGAGGCGAGATGTTACTTAATTGCGTGCACGAGCTTTAATTCAATTTTGCTGTTGACGGCCGCTGCATATCTCACAACACTTTTGAGACTGGGGAGCGGGTTTCCTGACTCCATTCTGGCAACGACGGATTGTGTCGTACCCATCCGCTCAGCCACCTGCGTCTGTGTCAGGTTTGCGCTCTTTCTGGCCTCAATAAGCGCCTTGGCGACCAGAAACTCTTCTTCGAGTTCGGCATAGGCCTTTTTGTATTCCGGATCATTGAGCAATTCTTTATGCTTGTCTTCCAGTCTTTTCGCCATGATTGAACTCCATTATTCGCTGAAGTGCGATTTCAATTTCCCGCTTTGGGGTTTTGCGTGTTTTCTTGACAAACGTTCTTACGATGATAACGCGTTTTCCAGTTGCCGTCGTGTATAGCGCCCGGGCAATCTTCTCTTTGCCTGACGCACGTATCTCCCAAATTTTCCCTTGCAGATGTCGCACATAAGGTTCTTTAACGGAAAAAACCCCAACTTGTTCAATAAGCTGTGAAATTCGAATGATCTTCGCTTTGATCTCTGTCGGAAGACCATCGAATTCATCCTCAGCCGTGTCATTCAGAAACTCAACTTTCCAGCTCGTTTCCATATTCGCTTTATAGCAATTTTGCGATTCCTTGTCAAGTCCATTTGTGTGAAGAATGGAGGGACGGATATCAGATGTCCGATGTCCGAGGTCAGAGGTCGGAAGGCAGAGGACAGAGGTTGGAGATTGGAGGTCGGAGGCCGGACGACGAAGGATGATTCGGATGAATAGGATGATTTGGATGAGGCCTGACGGCGGACTCACTCGCTGGATACGTGAGCTAAAGGCCGACTTCTCTTAGGCGAGTTCCAGTTTCAGGGTTCTACCGACCGCATGAGCTGCTTTTCTGAGGGTGTGTAACGTAACCGATTCATTGACAGGATCCAACAGCCTGTCGAGAGACGATCGGCTCGTTTTCATTTTCTTGGCCATTTCGGATTTCGATAGGTTGTTTCTTCTCATCTCCTGTTCTATTTGCCATGCCAGGACCCTTTTGATAGCGGTCTCCGTGCATTCTTCAAAGATCCCTTCCTCCTTAAGGAAGTCATTGAAGCTCCCACCCAGATTCTTGTGCTTGTCATTCATTAGATTTCTCCTTCTCAAAATGGGCCATACGCTGTTTGGCGGTCCTCAGATCATTTAGCGGTGTTTTAGGGCTCTTTTTGATTAAACCATGCAGTAGGATCATCATTTGCCCGCTTACCGTGAAGAGTACTCTTGCAATCCGGTTATTTGATAGATCAGAGCGGACTTCCCATAGCCCGGTATCGATCTTTCTCACGAGCGGCATGCCAATCGGCCACCCCAGCTCAACCGTGCGCATATCGTCACCGATCGTCTTCCTGTCAGCGGGTGTCAATTCCTTAAGCCACTCCTTGACCGGTATTCTCCGCTGATCAGTCATATAAAACTGAACATCGACGATTTTTCTTGTCGGCGCCATGCGTAAGAAATGTACCTATTATGGGACATGTTGTCAAGGAAAACATTGCGCGGGGATGCAACGTTATGCGGGACAGAGGGACGCCTTTTAATACAGCATAGAAATCCTGGCCCTCAGGGCCAGGATTTCTATGCTGTATTAAAAACCAGGTTAAGACAGGAGATTATCGTTTTACCATACATGGTTTCGAACGATGCGTGGAACGTCATATCTCGCCTAA
Source organism: uncultured Desulfobacteraceae bacterium (assembly GCA_964463515.1). Classification (GTDB taxonomy): domain Bacteria; phylum Desulfobacterota; class DSM-4660; order Desulfatiglandales; family Desulfatiglandaceae; genus CAYXDR01. The sequence continues at coordinate 2,156 of CAYXDR010000328.1, forward strand.
TGCGGTGAAGTATGCTATATTGTCAGGTGAAATCATAGAGGAATATTCAAAGGATAAATACGGACCAAGCTGCCTTATCTATGGAATTGGCGAAGAGGGAAAAATATTACATGTGCAATGTTCTATTAATCCTGTCTGGATCATTACTGCATATGACCCAACTTTGAATCCAGATAAGTGGGATAAGGATTTTAAGAGGAGGCGAATAACATCATGAAATGTGCTGCTTGTCATCATGAAATGGTAAGGAAAAAGGGAGAAATTGATCTCAGGATTGGAGGAAAACTATATCTTGTAAGAAATGTTTTTTATGAAGAATGTTCCTCTTGTGGAGAGAAGGTTCTTTCTCCGGAAATCAGTGAGATTTTATTTGAAAAGATCGACAATGAGGAATTTGTTGAGCAGACGATTAGTGTGCCGGTTTTGGATGGGACTTACGGCTGAAGTGGACTGGGGTCAGGCTTTGCTTGTTGTCGTTATGGCGTGTGGGATTGAAAGCGGCTTAGGGTTTTCACTTGTTCACCAAGACACCCCGGTGAAACAAAAAACAAGGTTTCACAGGGCAGGGACGACGGGGGACAGAAGCCCGATGTCGGAGGTCCGATGTCAGAGGTCGGGGGTCAGGAGTCAGGAGTCGGGAGACAGGGGTCAGAGAGCGGAAAGCGGAGCGGGATCGGCTTTACGAGCTGGCGTATGAAGATTTTTTACGGAATCTGGAGAGATTGAGGAAGATTGTGCCGGTTTCAACTGTGTGCATGCATGGGAGTCCGCTGTCGAGGGTGAGCAATCTGGATTTGTGGAAAAAATACGATTACAGAGGGTTGGGGATTATTGCGGAGCCGTATTTGGATATAGATTTCGATGAGGTGTTTTACTTGACGGATACGGGGCGACGGTGGGATGGGGGGGGCGGTTTCGGTGAGAGATAAGGTTGGAGTTCAGAGGCCAGAGGACAGATGTCAGAGGTCGGCGGGCGGAGGAGGGAGGACGAACGGGAGAGGATGATTCGGATGGGTGGATGAATGGATGGACGGAGGACGGAAGACTGAGGTCGGAGGTCGGATGTCCGAAAAAGCCGCCCGTTACCCAAAAGAGCGTTTTCTTCAGCCTTTGGCTATAGAGGTGCGGTTTAAAGATCGGACTGATCACATTATTTCCACCAAAGACCAGGAAATACAGACCTATGGCCCGGTGAAGGGGGCCGGGCGGTTTGCGGTGGTGTCGGTGGACGCCGGGGGGAAAGTAATCCAAGCCTACCTGCTGGCAGGGGTCGGCCTGGAGTGCGGGAAGACAAAGATTTCCCTGCCAAGGCCAAGCACGACACTGAAGGTGAAGGGGGTATTCGGGCGGACCTTTCAGTTGGCCGAGCCGCTGGCGCTGGGGCTGGTGCAGAAAGGCGACTATCTGCTGGCGAGCGGACCTGAGCCCCTGGAGATGGGCCTGCCGCGCCCCCAGACGGGATTTGAGATTGCGTCTACGACAAGGGATTCGATTACGGTGCGGGATTATCCGGTGGTGGATTGTGAGGAGATTAGGGTGTTGCATGGGAAAGCATTGTCGCGCCCAGTGAAACAACTGCAACAAAGGTTTCACAAGGCAGGCAGAGACGCAGAGGCGCAGAGATAGAAGCTCAAAGCTCAAAGCTGAAAGGTTGCAGAGGAACGGATATCAGATGTCGGAGGTCAGCCCTGCCGCTGGCCGCCAAGGCGCCCAGTTTGATCAACCAATAAACTGAGTTTATGGGAAAGAAAATTAAAGGGCTCTCGTGTTGAACGGCGGATCTCGGACATCGGACATCTGGTCACGTAGTTTCATACAAGAGGTCGGTCGCGCCAGGCGAAGCCTGGAGCGTTGGGATAGACGGCGATAGAGCCGTGCTTGAAATTCGCTATAGG
>CAYXDR010000329.1:0-4049 GCA_964463515.1 uncultured Desulfobacteraceae bacterium
CTGTACGGTGGTTATCTGTGAACGGGGCGCTGTCGCCGGAGTGGATGTACGCGGCGGAGCCCCCTCCACACGGGAAACGGACTTGTTAAACCCGCTGAATCTTATAGAGAAAATACATGCAGTCGCCCTTTGCGGAGGAAGTGCCTTCGGGCTCGATGCTGCTTCCGGCGTGATGCGGTATCTCGAAGAAAAAGATATCGGTTTCGACGTACAGGTCGCCAGGGTTCCCATCGTCTGCGGCGCCGCGCTTTTCGACCTCGCTGTGGGGAATCCAAGCATAAGGCCCGATAAGGACATGGGCTACGCAGCCTGCATGGATGCAGGCTCCGGAGGCTGCAGGCAAGGCAACGCAGGTGCCGGGGCAGGTGCTACGGTCGGCAAAATCCTCGGCATGGGCCGGGCCATGAAAAGCGGTCTCGGCTGCCATGCCCTGCAGGTCGGAAATCTCAAAATAGGGGCGGTAGTTGCGGTCAACTGCCTGGGAGACATCCTGGATCCTTCCACCGGTGAGAGGCTTGCAGGGCCCCTCGATGAGGGTATGCAGCGGCCTGTCAGTACCGAGGAAATCATGGTTGCTTCATATGCCGACAAGAAAAATCTATTCAGCGGTAACACTACGATAGGAGTGGTAACCACCAATGCGGGGCTCACAAAGGCTGAAGCAGGCAAAACCGCATCCATGGCCCAAAACGGTTTCGCCACAACTATAAGGCCGGCCCATTCGATGTATGACGGAGACACCATCTTTGCATTGTCAACAGGTGACATTGAAGCCGAGCTTTCCACGGTGGGATTCCTTGCAGCAAGAGTGGTAGAACGGGCCGTGGTCTCCGCCGTGAAAAACGCACAACCCTTATGCGGCCTTACCTGTTATTCGGAATTACAGAAAAATCGCTTCGGCCGCCCCTAAAATCCTCAAAAATGTTGCAGTCTTTTCAAACCAGGAGGCTTGATTCCGCCGGAGGAGGCTCTTTTGATCTTTACTCTTCACGTTTCACTGGTTATTCTCTCGCTGATCCAGGGAGGGAAGCATGATCATTCGCTGCCACGGCGCCAGGGGATCCATACCGGTTTCCGGCAGGCAATACCTGCAGTACGGCGGAGATACCACCTGCATTGAAATCAGGACAGCCGACGACCAAATCGTAATAATCGATGCGGGAACCGGAATACGCCGGCTGGGGAACATGCTTATCGAAGAGGGGCGCTTCGAATACACTATGCTGTTCACCCATACGCACATGGATCATATTTCCGGTTTCCCTTTCTTCAAGCCGATTTACAATGAAAAAACAGTGATCCACCTTAAAGGTTGCCCGGCGGCCCAGGGCAACATCCGGAAACTTTTGTCCCGCTCTATGCAGGCCCCTTTTTTCCCTGTGCCCTTTGATAAACTCAGGGCCCAAGTGGATTTCGATCCTGAGTGTTATATTTCGCTGCAGATTGGGACCATGGAAGTGGAATTCATCACACTGAGCCATCCGAACCTCGGCTCCGGATACCGGTTTACTGAAAACGGCAGGCGTTTTGTGTTTCTCACGGACAACGAACTCGGCCACAGACATCGGGGCGGCAGGACGTTCAAAGAATATGCAAAGTTCACTCAAGGTGCTGACCTGTTGTTTCATGATGCCGAATACACCCCCGAAGAATACCGACTGACCAAATCATGGGGTCATTCCACGTACACAGAAGCGCTGGATCTGGCCCTGGCCGCCGGGGTGAAAAGTTTCGGATTGTTTCACCACAACCAGGACCGAACTGACAGGGAATTAAATATTCTTGTCCGCAAATGCCGCAAGATCATCGAAACCCGAGGCAGCGGGACTGACTGCTTCGCGGTTTCAAATTCCTTTGAAAAGGAGCTTTAATGTCACGGGTAAACCTGCTGGTAACTGGATCCACCGGCCAGCTGGGGCAAGAATTTTGCCGCCAGGCTGAAGAACAGGGCTATTCAGTGATTCCGGCATCCCGTCCTGGCTTTGATATAACCGATGGGAAACTGGTGGCAAAGGTCGTCGAAGAATCGAAAGCGTCGATTGTGGTAAACAACGCCGCCTATACCGCAGTCGACAAAGCCGAAGACGACCCGGGCACCGCTTTTATGGTGAACAGGGACGGACCGGCACTTCTTGCCACATGCTGCGCTCAGATGGGTGTTCCTCTGATTCATGTGTCCACGGATTATGTTTTCGATGGAGCAAAAAACGGCCCATACGCGGAAACGGACACTGTCAGCCCGATCAACGTATACGGAAAGAGCAAGGCCGCGGGGGAAACCGAGGTGCGTAAACGGCTCGATCAACACATAATCCTCCGTACTTCGTGGTTATACGGACTCTACGGCAACAATTTCGTAAAGACCATTCTGCGCTTAGCAATGGAAAAGGAAGAAATCCGGGTCGTTTCGGATCAATTCGGCTGCCCCACAAGCACCGGAGAACTTTCATCTTGCATGCTCGCAATCGCAGAGCATATTCTCGCCGGAAAATCCACATGCTGGGGGACTTACCACTGCTGCGGCAAAGGCCGAACTTCCTGGTACGGTTTCGCCCGGGAAATACTTGACCTTGCGCGTGGACACATAGAACTCAAGACCGAAAGGGTGGTACCGGTGACCACAAAAGAGTTCCCTACCAGGGCACGGCGTCCGGTGAATTCCGTACTGGACTGCTCCGCCCTTGGGAAATACTTCGGTTTTTTCCCGGCCCCTTGGCGCGATCCTCTGTGCGGCCTGATTGAACAACTGACCTCTGCCATGGTATGAATGATTGGGCTTTCAGATTGAAAACAACCTTTTCTGACAGAAACAGGACGCACCTTGAGCGAAAAGTTCATTATGAGGAATCTTATGAAAACATCTAATATCGACAAACCACTCAACTTGCTGGTAACCGGCGGATGCGGCTTCATCGGCGCCAATTTCATTCGTCACGCACTGGCAATACGATCCTCCTGGCGTATTGTGAACCTGGATGCGCTGACATACGCTGGAAACCCCTCCAATCTGGCCGGCCTACCGGCTGACCGGTCGGAAAAATATCGTTTTGTTCACGGAGACATCCGCGACGGAGATTTTCTCTACAATCTTTTCTCCGAAGAGCACATAGACACGGTTGTTCATTTCGCCGCCGAATCTCATGTGGACAGATCAATTCTGGGGCCTGAAGCCTTCGTGGAAACGAATGTGCTGGGTACTTTCAGGCTCCTTGAAGCAGCCAGGCGGAACTGGGAAAAAGCAGGAAAGCCCGGCCATTTCCGTTTCTTAAATGTCTCTACCGACGAAGTCTACGGTTCTCTTGGGCCCGAAGGTTTCTTCGTGGAATCCACGCGCTATGACCCGTCAAGCCCTTATTCCGCTTCCAAGGCCGCCGCCGACCATTTCGTGCGCGCCTATTATAGAACCTACGGAATGCCGACACTGATTACTAACTGCTCGAACAACTACGGCCCTTACCAGTTCCCGGAAAAGCTGATTCCATTGATGATCCTCAACATTGCGGAAGAAAAGCCGCTTCCGGTCTACGGAGACGGCAGCAATGTCAGAGACTGGCTTTATGTCGTCGACCACTGCGAGGCGCTGATTCAGGTCATAGAACAGGGAGCCCCTGGAGAAACCTACAATATCGGCGGCAATGAAGAAAAGACCAACATCGAAATCGTCACCGCCCTTTGTACGGCAATGGACAGCCGGCTCAACAGCGGCAGCGAACGACGCTCAGCCCACCATTTGATAAAGTTCGTCAAGGACCGGCCTGGTCACGACCGACGTTACGCCATCGATGCCGCCAAAATACGCGCAGAGCTTGGCTGGTCACCGAGATACAGCTTTGAAGAAGCATTGGAAAGCACCATCGACTGGTACCTGGCCAACATGGCATGGGTGGATTCGGTTCGCACAGGCCGTTACCGGGAATGGATAGAAAAGCAATACGGGAGCTCAATCGTCACCGCGCAAAAGTGACATGGGTTTCTAAAGGGCGATTTTCTGCTATATATCAAGGCGCACACAGAAAACTCCTGCTTCACATAATTTGTGAGCAGGAGCT
>CAYXDR010000330.1:0-4049 GCA_964463515.1 uncultured Desulfobacteraceae bacterium
GTTGATCGGCAGCCTTTTCGACCCCGATACCGATTCCGACCCCGAGGCCGATAAGCCGGGGATGATACTTTTTACGACCTCATCATTTTTGCTTGCATCGGAAAACAATACACATTAGGCTTCCAGGAGTTGATTTGCTTCACCCATTGGGAGGTTTTTATGGCGTTGAAAAAGACATTGATAGTTATTTGGGCGACGGCTATGGCCTTTTCGCTGTTTTCCTGCGGTGGATACTCACAAGACAGCCCCGTGGTTAAGGTCACCGAGGTTAGTGGTGAATCGGCTCTGCGTGAACTGGATGAAGAGGCGAGCGCCAAGCTGGAGGAAATTAAGCGGAGCAAGGAAACTCAGAAGCTGGTTGACCTTTCCGTGGAAAACGTGATCCAGGAAACTCCCCATATGACTGTTCCCGAATACCTGCAGGTTAACCCGGAATCCAGAGCTGAAATACTGGACTATACCGTCGGCGGATACGACGTGATCGCGATAACGGTTTACGAGGAAAAGGATCTTTCCAGGGAAGCAGTGCGGGTTTCCGGGGAAGGTTTTATTTCTTTTCCTCTGGTTGGTAAACTGGAGGTAGGCGGCCTGACAACTTCGGGGATAGAAGAGTTGATTTCCCGGCGTCTTGCCGAAGAGCAATACCTGCTCGATGCTCATGTGTCGGTTATGGTGACGCAGTTTAACAGCAAGAGATTCCTGGTGCTGGGGGCAGTGGAAAGTCCCGGCAGTTATCCTCTGCAGGCCAGGGAAAAGGTGCTTGACGGTGTTTCCAGGGCGGGCGGTATTCAGGACGAAAACGCGGGCCACAGGGCTATGGTCATCCGCACCCACGATGCAAGCGGGCGCGATGAGCGTAAGGTGGTTATTGACATTCCCCTCGGGGACCTGCTTCAGCGGGGCGATCAGATGGCCAATATTCCACTGGCCGACCAGGACGTACTTTATGTCCCCACCGCTGAGCATTTCTACATTATGGGAGAGGTTAACCAGCCGGGCTCCTATCCCATCCCGGACAAGGAGATTACCTTGGTCGAGGCGATAGGGGCGGCAGGCGGGTTCACTCCCATCGCAGCAGGCAGAAATGCCAGGATCATTCGCGTGGAAAACGGTGTCGAAAAGGTTATTGAAGTGAATGTGGATGCCATCACCAAGGCAGGGCGAAAGATCCAGGATGTCGTCATCAAGCCGAACGATCTGATCATCGTTCCGGAATCATTTTTCTGATCGATGATAGATTTACACTGCCATATTCTCGCGGGCCTCGATGACGGGGCCCGGGACATGGAAGAAAGCATGGAGATGGCGGAGAAGGCAGAGGAGGACGGAATCCATACGATCGTCGCCACCCCTCACACGCTGAACGGCGTGTACTTTACCGAAACAGACAGGACACGCAGGGAGGCCGGGCTCCTGCAGGATGCGCTCGATGCCCGGAAGATAGCAATCAAGGTGTTGCCTGGAGCGGAGGTGAGGCTGAACCCCTTTATGGGGGAGGTGATTGAAGGGCCTTTTGCCTGCACGCTCAACGGAACAGGGTGTTACCTGCTGCTTGAATTCCCCGCCACCGGTTTACCGCCCGGGGCTGAAAACGAAATTTTTGCATTGCGGTTGAAAGGGATTACGCCGATCATTGCGCATCCGGAGCGCAACCTGGCCATACAGGGAGATCCTCATCTGGTGGAACGATTCATTGAGATGGGGGCGCTTTGCCAGGTAACGGCAATGAGTATAACGGGAGAATTCGGGTCTTCTGCGGAAAACGCCGCGATTGAAATGCTCGAGGCGGGCCTCGTCCATGTGATAGCCAGCGACGCTCATTCGGCAGACGACCGGCCTCCCAGGCTTTACGAGGCTGTGGATGCGGCCGCGGAAGTCTTGGGGAGCTGGAGGCAGGCAGAGAAGATGGTCACTATCAACCCGGATGCCATTTTGAACGGCAGGCCGCTTCCTGCGGACGGCAGCTAAAAATCACAGGTAAGAGATACAATTTTGCTGTTATTTTTTCGTAATTGAAGTATATGAAACCGGCAGTGTGTCAGAAATTGTTTCAAGCAGCTTTTGAGCCAGTAGAAAACGATGAATTTAGTATGGACAGTATTTCAAATGCCAATTATCGCCGATCGCAGAAAATTTCATGGTTCCACTTTAAGCGACAGTGGACGCATCGAGAAACTACTCGATCAGAAAAACCGTGAGGTGGAAAAACTCACCGAAGAAATCAAAAGAAAATCGCGTGATCTCAAAGAGGCGAAGATTGCATTGCGGGTTGTTATGAGGAGCGTTGAAGCGGAGAAACATGATATTGAAGAATCAATTTTATCCAATATACATCACCTGGTGATTCCCTGGATCGAGAAAATCAAGGCAAGCGGCTTGAGCCAGGAGCAGGCCTCCTATATCGTCTCCCTCGAGGAAAACCTGGAAAGGCTCACGTCGCGGTTTTCAAAAAGATTGGTCTCTCCAACACATAAACTTACACCAACGGAACTACAAATCGCAAGCATGGTCAAAAACGGCCGTACTAGCAAGGAAATAGCTGAAATGCTGCACGTTTCGCGGCGGACCGTTTCATTTCACCGGGAGAATGTTCGTAAAAAGCTAGGGCTTGGAAAAAGCGGTGGGAACCTTCGCACCCACCTGTTATACCTTGAATAGTCTAGGATTTTCCCGTAACAGCCGGAATTGTATCAGGAGTAATCGATGTCTCAAGAATTTTCACCGGAAAACAATCCTTCAGAGCAGGGGCTGCGGGATTATATCGCGGTTATTTCCAAGCGCAGATGGACTGTGCTGCTGGTTTTTTTCGCGGTTGTGGTGAGCACGGCCATTTTCACCATCACTGCCACCCCTGTATACCGGGCCACAACCAGGGTTTTGATAGAAAAGGAAAACCCCAACATCGTTTCGGTTCAGGACGTCATGGCACTCGACGCCTCGGGCACGGACTATTACCAGACCCAGTACAAGATTATCACCAGCTACCGGGTTGCCCAGGAGGTGGTGCGTCGTCTGGACCTGGAAAATAACCCTGAATTCCTCCCAGATGATGATTCAGGCACCTGGAGTTCTTTGTTGAAGCCGCTGAAGGACGCAGCGGCTTGGGTTAAGGATTCCGTCACAGGCTTGATTCGCGGCCCTGATGCGGTTGATACGGCAAGGGGGGAGATCGACGGGCGGAGCGAGGCGGTTTCGCCGATAGTTCAGGCCGCTCTGGGAAGAGTGGAAGTGGAGCCCATTCGAAACTCGAGGCTTGTTGACATAAGCTTCGAGGCCGAAAACCCCCGCCTTGCAGCCCGGGCCGCCAATACGTTTTCCGAAGTGTATATCGAACAGAACCTGGATATGAAGCTTTCCGCGGTCAAAGATGCGGTCAAATGGCTCCAGGAAAGAATAGATGAAGAGCGCCGCAAGGTGGAGATAGCCGAAAACGCGCTTCTTGAATACAAGGAAGAATACGGAATCGTAACTGACTTTTCGAGCGATGTGGAAAAGGTCACCGCCCAAAAGCTCGCACAATTAAACACCCAGGTGGTCGATGCCGAATCCAGGCGCGTGGAAGCCGAAACCCGTTACATGCAGGCCAGGGCGCTTGCCGGCACGCCGGACCTGCTCGATACCATCCCCGAGGTGCTCAGCAGCGAATTGATCGCCCAGATCAAGAAGATGGAAGTGGATTTGTACAAACGCATGAGCGAGCTGTCCAAAAAATACGGCAGGAACCACCCTCAGATGGTCGCCCTGGACTCGGAGCTGGAGACGCTGGAGAAGCGGAAAAACAACGAAATCAGGCGTGTCATATCTTCCCTCGAAAACCAGTACCGTGTGGCTCTTGCGAAGGAAAAATCCCTGAAGGACGCCCTTGATCGTCAAAAAGCTGAATCTTTAGAACTCAATCAGAAGGCGGTCCGCTACGGAGTGTTGAGAAGGGAGGCGGAAAGCGCCCGCAACATGTATGAACTGCTGATTCAGCGTTTCAAGGAAACCACCCTTACCGAAGACATGAAGACCGGAAACATCCGGATAATGGACACAGCCAAAGTACCGTT
>CAYXDR010000331.1:0-4031 GCA_964463515.1 uncultured Desulfobacteraceae bacterium
CGAGCGGTCCCCTCTGGCTGCCATGGCGGAAGCCGTATCCCGCAGGCCCTGGCCGGAGGGAGAAATCCCGAAGGTATGAAGGCCGTGGGGAATGAGCTCGGTTTTAAGTTCCAGGATGTAATGCTCGATTTGTTCAAGAACGCTCTCGTCAACAACATCGAGTTCAAGGTCCCTGTCCAACCCCAACTCCAAGGTCATTTCGCGAATACGTTCCAACCGCACTTGCCTTATCTCGCTGGAAGTTGAGGCTTCATAGTCGCTTATCAGCCCGGCCAGCAGGGAGTATTCCTCATAGAGGCCGCCTTCCTTGAACGGCGGAGTGGCATGGTCTATGACTACGCCCCGGCCCCTTCGCTTGGCCTGGAGCCCTTCACCGACGTTATCCACGATATACGGATAAAGATTCGGGATATCCCCTATCAGTACCTCTGAAGGACACCGCCAGGTAAGGCCGGCCTGCTTGCCGGGAAGATATTCAAGAGTACCGTGGGTCCCCAGGCTGATTACCGCATCCGGCTTAACCACCTCCTGTAGCCAGTAATAGAATGCATTGTACTGGTGGTGGGGTTGAAGGATCGAACTGTGGTAAAGCTTGTCCGCATCGTCGCTCAACCCACGCACCGGCTGGGGAGCAATGACAAGGTTCCCGAGCCTTATACGGGGGATTACAAAACGGCCGTCATCGACCATTATTTCGGCCTGTTCGGGCCTTCCCCACTGCTCCTCGACCCCTCTGCGGAAGCCGGCCGGGGTGTGCGAAAACCATTCCTGATAATCCTTGATTTCCACAAAGGCGGCGTCCCCCGAGCCTATGAGCCGTTCGAGTTCACCAGGCGCCCAGGAGCCTATGTTTCTGCCGGATTTAAGGATCATATCCTTGATAAGATCTTCTGTCGGATCACCTTTGATTGTGTAACCTTCTTTCCTGAGCGCGTGAATAATCTCCTTCATGCTTCTAAAAACGTTCAGGTAACTGGCCCCGATATTCTGCTTGCCCGCCATGTGATTGTAATAGAGAAGCACTATCTTCTTTTCTTCATTAGGCTTGCGCCTGAGAGCGTGCCACCGTGCGACACGCCGGCTGAGTTTCTTTACGTTTTCCTCCGCCGGCACATAAGAATATATCCCGGAACCGCTCCGTAGAATGTCGACTTCCTGCTTGAAGCCGACAACCGTAGGTTCCACAAGCCCTGAGAGCTCGGGCACGGAAAACTGCAAAGTGAAATCCCGGGGAGAAATTCCACGTGGTGAAGAAAGCCATTCGTCTCCGGTCCCGAAAAAAAGGGTTTGCACGTTGATTACCGGGACGTCGGCAGCCTTAAGCGCATCGAGAAGACCGGATGAAAGACTCGAAGAAAACCTGAAGGTGAAACCCGTAATTGAACCGAGCCTGCCGGCAAGAGGAGGGGATGAAACGAGTCTTTTCAATACTTCGTCCTGGTCTTTCCTCTCCCTCATCCAAACCATTACGTTGATTCCCCGGGCTTCGTACTCCTGCACCGCCGCTTTTACCATCTCGCTTTTACCGTCAAGGCTGAAGGCTTGAAAAATGAGGAAAAGGTCCCAAAGGCCCCGGGGATTATAGTGCCCAGAGTCCTTGTACCATTCGAAATATTTATCCGGGTCGGTGAAAAACCCGGGGGCGTCAGGGTGGTAGAGAGCGTTTTCGGGAGGCTTCACTGGTGATCCCAAGGCCTCTTCCCGCTCAAAATCCCGGTGGCTGATATATTTGAGAAGATTCACAAGGTTTTCCAAGCAAGGGTAATCGAAATAGGCCCTGACGGTTTCCTCCATTAAAAACCCTGCATCTAGATACCTTTGGGCGTTTGCCCCTTTCCTCACCGCATAAAGCCGTGCATTCGGTTTGAGCAGGGACAGGTTTGAAAGAAGCCAGCCCCCTGGTTTCTTCTTCATGATATCCACCACAGCCGCATCCATCCGGCCCGTGAATTCGATCATCGCCGGGCTACCGGTGTCGGCGCCGGTGAAGATACGCACCTCCACCCCGGGCAGGTCAGCCTCTTTCACCGCCCTGGAACACACATGGGCATCCACGTCACCTACAAAAAGGCCTATGCGCCTTGGCTCGGCTTCCGCCGCACCCGTCAGAAGGAGCACCGCCAGAATCACATGACAAAAAACCGGCAGGACTTGACTACGCCGGGATTCATGGCGGAATTTGATAATGCATATGTTCATAATTAGATTTAAACCTAAAATAAAAGATAAAAAAATATCTTTTGATCAGCTTAAAAGTGATTAAACCTGCTCCACTACCCTTTAGGAGGCCATCAAAATTCGTAGGACAAACCTACATAAAAACTCCGTCCAGGCATGGGGCTGTCCTCGGTAGTTTCATAATACCTGTCAAACAAATTTTTGATTATGACTTTAGCATACATATCGCCATATTCATCAAAATCATAAACACTTTTTATTAAATTAAAATCTACTATAGTTGCAGACTTGAGGCTTTCATTATTGTTTTTATCAATAATTTGTTTTCCATAATGGGTAACATCAAAATTTGAAATCAAGCCTAAATCATCATCGCTGAATTCAAGCCCGAATGACAAGCTGTCCTTGGCTCTGTTTTCCAACTTCAATCCGTTGCCGTCTTCGTATTCGAGAAGTCTGGTCCAATAAACATACGGCCTCAGACCAAAACTCCAGTCGAAATATTTTCCCAGATCAAAACCGGTCCCGAATTCAAGGCCTCTTATATAAGCCTTATCTTCGTTGAAATATTTCCTTACTGTTTTTAATCCGAACTCGCTTCCGTCGACGACGTGGTTGGTTATCATGTTCGTGTAGCTTGAATCAAAATAGGTTCCGGAAAAATCGAAGCCTCTATGTTTCACGTCGAAACCCACATCCCAATTCTCACTTTCTTCCGGCTCGAGATCTGGGTTGCCGACAAAAACGCTCATCATGGAAAAAATACCGCCCAACTGGCGTGGGGTCGGCATTCTGAAAGCCTCGGCATAGTTGGCTCTGAGCTTAAGGCAATCAACAGGCCTGTAGGCCACACCTACAGAAGGGATCAAATTGTCGATGGAGCTCTCCGTATGCCGGGATGCGGTGACCGGGTCGCCGCGGGTGGAATCGATTGATACCTTGAAATCATCATATCTCAAGCCCGTGGAAAGAGTGAGATTGCTGTCTTCAAGCAGATAAATCTTTGCCAGAAGAAAAGCACCGATATTCTTATAGTCGCTGGAGGCATAGTTGCTCCCGGTCTTGGTGGTTTTCTGCTCCTGGTCGAAGTCATATTCGATCAAGTCGGAACCGGCCAATAAATGCCAGCGGTCGTGGTCCCAGCTGAGCTGTCCCTGGGCACCTTGGAACTTATTTTCATTCTCGGTCCATGTTTTACGGTATTTCTTCGAAGAGTGGGTATAGAAACGGCTTAAGTCATAGGAGGCCTTTCCCCTGTAATACCTGGTGGACCAAGCCAGATCCCCGTCTGCACTTGAGCCTTCGTAAACCAGGTCGAAGGCGTCATTGTCCCTGTTTTGACGAGTGTTTTCCCAGGTTTCGGTACCTCTTCCACCGAAATCGCTTCCTTTGCCTGCATCTTCTGTTTTTGATCCTTGAACGAGAAGTCCCAACCGGTGGTTCTCATCAAAGTTCCATCCAGTGTTGAGGCTGTAGTTGGTGCGGTAATCAAGGTCGGTGTTTCCATATTCATCGCCGTTGCCGTCATCATACTCGTCACTGCTGAAACGCGAAACCGATGCAGAGATATCAAGCTTGTCCAGGCGTCCCGAAGCAGAAGCTTTATACCGTTTCCGGTTCCAGCTTCCCATTCCCGCTTCAATCCGTGCTTCTGTTTTTCGTTCCCCCTTTTTTGTCAGGATGTTCACAACCCCGCCCATGGCAGCGGCTCCATATTGGACCGCTCCCGGCCCCCGGAGTATCTCTATCCTCTCGGCACTATTGATGTCGAGATTCGACAGAGAGTCAGAACCGGCCCGGCGCCCGTCAATAAGCATCAAAATATCGCCCGCCAGATCGAAGCCGTGCATGGA
>CAYXDR010000332.1:0-3983 GCA_964463515.1 uncultured Desulfobacteraceae bacterium
AAGTAGAAGTCACCGATTGGTTTATCGTTCCCATGTCCTTTTACCAGGAAGAGGGGTAAGTCATGGATTTTCAACGGTTTGCACAATCAATTATAGATACCCTGTTAAGTGAAAAAAGGAAGGCTGCCCAATATGCAGCCGGCGATTGGTGGGGAGGGGATGCCCCGGCCCTGGCACAAGGATACGCTGAGGAAAAAAGTCTGGCCGAAGCTAGCGATGAACAGGAAAAAGCCATCCAGGGGCAAAAGCTGGCGGCAGACCTTAAACGAACCCGCATGGGGGAAGAGGGAGCACTAGAAAGAACGAAATTATCCGAGGCTGGAGCTACTGGCCGAACCCGCATGGGAGAAGAGGGAGCGTTGGAACGTGCCCGGCTTACTGATGAGGGCGCAACGGGACGCACGCGAATGACTGAGGCCGGAGCATTGGAACGCGCAAAGTTGGCCGATACCGGACAAACCACAAGGACCATCCTTGGCTTGCCCAAAGAAGAAACCATTACTCCCATGCAGGAGTTTATAAAAGAAGCTCCGAATTTCATGAGCAGCCTTGCACAAACCCCGGGCATAACACCGGAGATGATTAACCAGGGCATGCAGATGTATTGGACCCAGGCTTCTGCCTTGAGCGGGGAGGGGTCTGACTTGGATTTCGCTCCTGTAGATCAGCCTAAAGCCACCAATACAGCCCCTTCTAATAAAACAACAGCGTCTACCCCTGCAAACGCAAGAAGCCCCATGCCCCCTGCGCAGAAAACAAGTACGAGATCACCCTTATCAACACCCAGGGCTCCCGCAAAGAAGCCCGCTTCAACTCCACAAGGCGCACCCACACCTTTTGCACCCAAATCAAATGAGACGCCAAATACACCGTGGGAAAAGAAGCTGACGGGGACATTTCCCGCTGGAAGCGGCCTTCATGCGCTTGGAAGGGGCGCTCAGACACTTGGTGAGACAGGTGTCCTTCAACGTTTTCCGGAAGGCTCCATCTTGGGAGGATTGCACGAAAGGTATTACAGGTGAGGCGATAAATGGCTTTTTCCTTGCGAGAATATAGAGATAAAAACCCTTCCGTAAGTGGTAGGCCGCTTTCCGAGGTTGCCGATAACCTATGGGAAACCCGGAGGCCACAGCTCGCGCAGCAGTACGGTTATCGGGACAGGGATGATTTTGTTCGCCGCATGGGCTGGGAAGGCGAAATCGCTAATGATTCACTGGAGCGGACTGAGGCGAACATCCTTTCAAGACAAGCCTCTACTGCTCAAAAACTTGCACGACGTCCACAACCATCGCCTGAAGCCGGTGCTCTCCGTAACTGGGGGATGGAGGGGTATGCTTCCGGGACGCCGATTCAACCGAGAACGAGCCAGCCGGAACCGAGCAAGGGTGCTCTGTCAGATATAGGCCGTGGATTAGCGGCCGGTCTGGCAATGATCCCGGAATCCATGGGTGCGGGCATCGAATGGCTGGGGCGCCGGGCGGGAAGTGAATCGCTTGCCGGTATGGGGAAACGTGCAAGTGATGTGTGGGGGGATATAAGAGAGGACTACGGCCCGCCTGCTGAGATAGCTGGAAGAAATGTCATTGATGACCCCGGAGTGCTCGCCGAAGGATCTTACTGGCTCTATACTATCCCGCAGATTCTCCCGTCTTTGGCCGCTACTTTGGTCCCTGGTGCGGTGGCACACAAACTCATATCGGCAGGCCCCAAAGCCATACAGGGCTTTGCGCGGCTGGGTCAATGGGTGGCTTCCGGTGCGGCTGGTGGTGGGATGGAAGCCACGAGCACTTATAAACAACTCTTGAAAGAAGGCGTGCCGGAGCAGGAAGCGGCGAGAGCGGCAGAAATCATGTTTTTCGGTACGGCTGGGTTGAGCGCCCTTGGCTCGGATAAAATTTTGAAAGCGGCAGGGGACACTTTCAAGAAAAAAGTCTTGAAGACCCTCGGTGCTGGAGTATGGGAAGGGATCACCGAAGGACTGGAAGAACCGTGGGAAGTGGTATCCATCCTCGGATCCAAACTCATAAACGGCGAACCGCTGCCGGACGATATAAAGGGGATGTTTCTTGAATCCCTGAAAGAAGGTGCTACCGTTGCTCCTGCCGCAGCCGTCACCGGTGCAGGTGTCGCGGCAATATCATCCCCTCGTGACATCCTTCTTGACGAATCC
The DNA here is from genome assembly GCA_964463515.1 of uncultured Desulfobacteraceae bacterium. Lineage (GTDB taxonomy): Bacteria > Desulfobacterota > DSM-4660 > Desulfatiglandales > Desulfatiglandaceae > CAYXDR01. Next base: position 2,171 of record CAYXDR010000332.1, read on the forward strand.
GAAAAGGGCAAAAAGGCGAAAGACATCCTCCTGGGCGAAATACAGCCACGCCTGCCTGATGCCGTTGATCTCGGGCCGATAAGACGCCCGAAAGCCCCGGTATCCGGGAAAGATATTTTGCCACGGTTCGGGAAACTCGCCGATAAAGCAGCCCTGATCGAAGGAACCCCGAAAACTCCGGAAGACCGTCTTGCAATTCAACCGCGCGGCCCGTTCTGGCAAGAGCAGATGGACCAGATGACCGAACGCCTGGGTGGGAAGGTAGAGCCTTCAGCACTGGAGCCGAGACGCTTGGAAGCCATGGGGAAGCGGACCGCAAAAGACCGTCTTGCGCTGGAACTGGCAGGAAAGCGCGGGCGGCTTACAAAACTCGATGAAGCAGCGCATAAAGCCGCTACGTCACCGTTGAATGATACCCCTGAGCCTACCGAAGCTCAAAAAGAAGCCGGCAACTACAAAAAGGGCCATATCAACATTCAGGGTCTTGATGTCGCCATTGAAAACCCGGCAGGATCGGAGAGAAGCGGGACGGACCCGGACGGCAAACCGTGGTCTGTTCCCATGCAGCACCATTACGGTTATTTCGCCCGGTCAGAGGGGAAAGACGGCGATCAGATCGATGTCTTCGTAGGACCGAACCCCGAAGGTGAAAAGGCCTACATCGTTGACCAGGTGGACCCGAAGACCGGAGAGTTCGACGAACACAAGACTTTGATTGGCTTCGATAGTGAAGAAGACGCCCGCGCCGGCTATCTCGCCAATTATGAAGAAGGCTGGCAGGGCCTCGGTGCAATCACCGAAATGCCGATCGATAAATTCAAGGAGTGGGTGAAAAAGGGACGGCAGACAAAACCGGTTGCGCTCGGAAAGGAGGCCAAAGATGCCGAAGGGATACGAAAAGATGAGGGACAAATTCCAGGAGGAGGGCCTACCGAAGAAACAGGCGCAGAAAAAGGCCGCACGGATCTGGAACTCGAAACACCCGAAGAACCCGGTAGGCCGGAAGGAGAAGTAGGCAAGACCACCCAGCAACCAAAGACCTGGCGCGAACTCGGAAGCATTATCGGCAGCAAGGTTGAAAGACCGCTCAAGCCGTCCGATGAAGATATTACCAAAGTTTCAAAAGAACTGGGTATCTCAAAGGTTGATACCAGAAGGGCGCTCGACCATTTCATTCATGATGACGAAGAGATAGTAAAAGATCGTCCTGTTCCGATGCTGAAGGGCCAACCTTCTCCCACCGAAGCGATTACCGAGAAGCAACCTTGGGAAATAACAGCGCAGCAATGGCGGGAGATGCCCTTGATCGAGGGAGAAGGGCCGTATTGGAGCATTTTTAATCGCGCTATCATGGCGAAGGCCACCTTCGAAGAGGCAAAAAAATCAGCAACAAGACAAGCCCTGCGTGATGGCGTTCCTGTCCCCCCTGAAGTCCTCGCCGAGTATCCGGACCTGAAGAAGCCGGAGAAACCGGCAAAGCCGAAAGAACCCTCGCCCATCGTCTCCCGTGTTGAAAATGCTTTCAAAGGTCGGGAGAGATCAAATGAGTTTACGAAGATAGGCCAAGAGGTATTCCCAGAGGTCAGGTTGCAGGAAGCCGAAGAAGCAGGCAGATGGGCTTACCAAGTCGCTAAGGGTGAAGCCACGCAGGAAGAGTTCGACGCCTGGAAGGATAGAATGCGGAGGGAGAACAGGACGAGAGAAAAACCCGCGCCAGCGCGTGAGAAGGAAGCTGGCGAGGATAAAGCAGCAGAGGTTTGGAGAAAAGGCTTGACCCAAGAGGGGCGCAGACAAGCAGTTATAAAGGCAGGTT
>CAYXDR010000333.1:0-1906 GCA_964463515.1 uncultured Desulfobacteraceae bacterium
TTCGCCGAAAAAAGCCCGGATGACTACAGTACCTTCACGTTTTATCTGGAAAATGACGTGTTTACAGGTACGGACAGGGAATACACAAACGGGATTAAATTCACCTGGATATCACGTGATCTCACGAATTACCGGGAAAATCCCCATATCCCGAATTGGGGGCACCCCATTGTCGATCATCTTCCCTTCGTCCGGGAGCCCGGCTTCACGCGGAACGTCTCCTTTTCAATCGGTCAGAACATGTATGCCCCGGAGGACCTCGAGCGAACCGACCTTATCCCGGATCAACGCCCCTATGCCGGGATCACCTATTTCGCAGTTGGATTTCATAGCAAAAGTAGCAGGCGCATGGATACTCTTGAAATAGATCTGGGTGTCCTGGGGCCCCATTCCTATGCGGAGGAGGTTCAGAAAACTTGGCACAACTGGATCGATACCACCGAACCGATGGGATGGGACCATCAACTGAAAGATGAACCCATCCTGAACTTTTTCTACGAACGCAAATGGAAAGCGCTGCGGTCCAGGGACCTGCAAGGATTTGCGTATGATTTTATTCCCCACCTGGGATGCTCCCTTGGTAATTCCTTTACAGGTGTCAATTTCGGAGGGCAACTCAGATGGGGATGGAATATGCCCAATGATTTCGGCACTTTTTTGATCCGTCCTGGTTCAGACACCAATGCACCGGTCGATGGAAACGATCCCCGCTTTTCCCCGGCCTTCGAGCGCTTCGGGGTGCATCTCTTCGCAGGCGTAGACGCCCAGGCGGTGCTGAGAAACATTCTTCTGGACGGGAACACTTTCCAGGACAGTCACAGCGTCAAGAAAAAGCATTTCGTGGTTAATATGATGGCAGGCATCGGAATTATCATCCACAGGTATAAAATAAGCGGCGCCTATGTACGCCGGAGCAGGGAATATGATTCTCAAAAAGAAAAGCAGGAATACGGGGCGATCACTCTTTCTTGTTCGTTCTAAGCTGTAGTTGCGGGGCCCGTGTTTCAGGCTCGGGCCCCCCAACTCTTTGTCTTGTATAGGTTTTTGTCTATGCAGGCAGAAACGCCACACCGAGGCAGAAGATGATACCGGTCAGGATCATAACGACCATGGTGTAGCCCACTATTTCCCGTGCCTTCAATCTGGTGATCCCCAGAAGGGCCAGCGCCCAGAAGGGCTGGAGCATGTTGGTCCACTGGTCCCCGTAGGCCACTGCCATGACCATTTTCGGGATCGAAAGGTCCAGGGACTTGGCCGCTTCCACCATGATGGGTCCCTGGACGGCCCACTGTCCTCCTCCAGACGGAACAAAAAGATTTACCAGGCCGGCGCTCAGAAATGTGAACACCGGGTAGGTCACCGGTCCCGATATTGCCACGAACCACCCTGCGATGATGGCCACCAGTCCGGATTTGGTCATCATTCCCATGATACCCGCATAGAATGGGAATTGGATGATGATGCCTGCGCAGGCTTTAGCCCCTTCTGATACCGCCCGTACATAATTGATCGGAGTGCGCTGAAAAAGGATGCCCAGGAACAGGAAAGCAAAATTGACAATGTTGAGGTTGAGCTCGAAACCCTTCGTGGCGAAATAGTAGATCAGATAAATTACTCCTCCGATACCGATGACAGCAGAAATTGCCTTGCTGTTCTCGATTTTGTCTGCAGCCACCATCTTGTCCCTGGGGATTTCTTCAATCGTTTCCTTCTCGACGAGACTCGGGTCAATATCTGTTATAGTCTTGATTTCTTCATCTTTTTTAGGTGCCATGGCCATGCAGATAAGAGGAATAACGCACAGCAGAACCAGGCCCAGGATGATGTTCATGGGGCTGAAAATGGTAAGGCTGGTGGGAATAATTCCGATTTGATCGACGAGAAAATGCTTCTCCGTGGCGACCAG
>CAYXDR010000333.1:1916-3981 GCA_964463515.1 uncultured Desulfobacteraceae bacterium
ACCCTGATGCCACAGCAAAAATCCTGCGTAGCCGGCTGCCCCGAGAAGAGGATAGTGCATGCGGATATTCCTGTTATGCCCGCTGCGGCCCACCTCTCTGGCCATCAAGGCGCCGACGATTATGCCTAGCCCCCAGTTGATGAAAGATGCTATGCAGGCTGTGAAGGCTACGACGAAAACCGCACCGGATTGTTTTTTGGGAATCCCTGCCAGCCCCTCGATGCCTTTCCTGACGATTCTTGATGTGGCCAGGGCGTGACCCGTAACCAGGATAAGGCACATCTGCATACCGAAGCTTAGCAGGGACCAAAACCCTCCATACCAGTGCTTGAGCATATCCATTGGCCCGCTTTCTGTTATCAGTAGGCCGAGCAGGTAAGTGACAAAGGTCAAAAGGATCGCAAAAAGCATTGGGTCCGGCATCCACTTTCTAGCCCACCTGTCGAAGGTGATTCCAACAGCCCTAATCATGGTGTCCCTCCTTTTTTGGTTGATAAACAGTGCCCATCCGGAAATACCGGGTGGAAACCACATGAATTTCCGCGGAGCCGGTCACCCCGCACGCCCATATTGCATGTTTCTTTTTCACCTCCTTTTATTTGAATTTAATATCAATGCTATAAAACTTTAATTTGTATTAAAATGTTCTTATAGCTGTATGAAAAAGATTGCTAAGGGATATTTCTGTTGTAAACCAGCGATTTACAGGGAGTGAACGAAATAAGCGGTTGTCTGCAGGAGGAAACTTCGGGTGCAAGATGTATTGTAGAAAATTCGCGATCAAGACAATCGGAGCATTATCATTACTCAGGAGGGTGTTTCGTATCTGTATCTTATAATATATTTATGCTATCAATAATATTTTTCGATTTCAAGTGTAAAGAAAAGGCGGCTGACATAAAAAGCAGCTGGTGGAGTTTCTTCTCCTGGTAGAATTGATGGCCTCGTAAAAGTCCCGGAGCCGTCATTCCGGCGTAGGCCGGAATCCATAAGTCGTTGGAATCATTGGACCCCGGCCTACACCGGGGTGACGAAATAGGGCGGATTTTGACTTTTTACGAGTTCATCAAAATTTATTGTTGAATAAAGCACATGATGCATCCTATTATATTTTTTGATCGCATACATTTTGCTGTATGTTGGTAAGGACCAATCCTATAGAATACCGAACATGATTTCGATCCTAATGCTTCGTTTTCGCTGGTTGCTGATTTTATTGTGCATTTCGTTTATGCCTTCCGGCTGCGCCTACCGAAGCCCGCCGGACCGTCCTGAAGATGTCTGTGAAATCTTCAGGGAACGCCGTGGCTGGTATGATAAGGCGAATGATTCTTCGCGCCGGTGGAACATGCCGATCCATGTCATGATGGCGATAATGTACCAGGAATCGGGCTATCAAGCCCGCGCTAAACCTCCCCGCAGAACCTGCCTGTGGATTTTTCCCGGGCCCCGTGTCTCAAGCGCATACGGCTATGCCCAGGCGCTCGATTCCACTTGGGACTGGTACAAGCGGTCTACGGGAAATACGGGCGCCGGGAGAAATGATTTCGGCGACGCAATCGACTTTATCGGCTGGTATTGCGGTATCAGCAGGATGAAGTGCGGTATAAGGGCCGACGACGCTTATGGAATGTATCTCGCTTATCACGAGGGTCATGGTGGATACAACCGAAAGACCTACGCAGCCAAGAAATGGCTGCTGGGTGTAGCGCGGAAAGTCCGGTCGCGATCCAGTCTGTACCGCAGACAGCTGGCCTCCTGCGAACATGAATTCCGACGTAGAGGGTTTTGCCTTTGGCCGTTTTGAGGTTTTTGTCAGAAGACTTTGAACCTCTACTGTTGATTTGTTTTATTCCTTGACATCCGTTAGGTTGGCAACAAAGGGAAATAAAGTCGGCGATTCAGGCTGGTGTCCGCCCGGACTGTCACGGTGCTTTTTTGAGCAGGTGTGCTTATCTTGACCGTTCGAATTTCGAGGAGCCGGTGATGCTAAGGAAATCGAGGGTCGGCCTGGCATTGGGAGGAGGCGGGGCCCGGGGGATCTCCCACATAGGCGTTCTTAAGG
>CAYXDR010000334.1:0-3967 GCA_964463515.1 uncultured Desulfobacteraceae bacterium
CTCGATACGATTCGGGAAGTGATCAACGTCTACCCCAAAAAGCGGGGGAAGAAGGTCGCGCGCCGGCAAACCGTACTGACGAAGACCTCGGAGCTACAGGATTGGATCCTGACGATTTTGGGCCTCAGCAAAGACAAAATAGAGGTTTTAGGGTAAGGCGAAGTATGCCGTATCACTCTGATTATTCAGATGATATCGGCTTGCCTCAGGATAAGTAGGAAACTCGGGCTAGTACGCAGGAAGCAATGCAAGGGCGTATTATCTGACGCTCACCTACGACTTCTAAAATGGGGTGAGATAAGTTTTCTCTGAAGCGCCGGTCGAAAAATTCAGGCAGGCGGCCGCTTCGTCGAGCAGGACGATGGACGTGTCTTTCAAAATCGCCCTGGCGGTGGAGACCCGCTGCTTTTCGCCGCCCGACAGGGTCGAGCCGCCAATGAGCCGGGGCGGGCCTCGAAAGCGGGTCCACACCCCGTGGGGGTGATCCTTGCGATTCTGAAAAATGGTTTTGACCGGCGGGAGAAACTGAAGGATATTGACCCAGTGTGAACAAAGGACAAAGCTTGTCCATGCCTCACGCTGAGAGCGTATCGCAAGATGAAAACTGACATGACACACCTGTCCGAGTGAACCCAATCGTTATTTTCCGGGTGCCGCCCGATTGTCGCCGCCTACTTGTTCGGCTCAGCGGCTTCGGGTCGTATGCGACCCGGAAGCGACATCGACATCGCGGTATTGCTGGAGGAGGGAGAGGTCGTCCGGAACCGCAAGGCGCTGCTGGAGGCCCTCCTTCCTCCTCTCAGCCGGATGCTTCGGGCCGACGTGCATCTTCTTTTTTTGAACGACGCTTCGTACGCGGCGCGAACGGACGTCTTCACCAAGGGGAAACTGCTGTACGCAAGGAACCCGAGGCAGGCGGCTTTGTTTCGCATGAAGAGCGCAGCGTTCTATGCGGAGTTTGCCCCGCTCATGCAGAAGACCAGGAAGGGATTCCAGGCCAGATTGAGGAGGTGTCATGATCTTCAAGGATATCCTCTGGTCGAAGATCGAGGCAGCGCATAAACACCTGGAGAGGATCCGGATCAAGAGAGATGTCGGGCGCGAGGATTTTCTGCAGGATCTGGATCGGCAAGAAAGCATCTTGTTCAATTTGCAAATGGCGATTCAGAACTGCATCGATCTGGCCGCTCATGTTGTCAGCGAGGAAGGCCTCGGCATTGCCGGGAGCACCAACGAGCTCTTCTACCTTTTGGAGGAGCGAGGCATCGTCTCTCGAGAGCTTACGGAAAGAATGGTTCTGGCTGTGGGCTTTCGCAATGTGGTGGTCCACGAATACACGAGGGTGGACCTGGAAGTGGTGTTTCGTGTGTGCCACGACGATATCAAGGATCTCGAGGAGTTCGTACAGGTACTCGGCGAGCGTTATGGTTGAACAGTTCAAAACACCCACTGCCGGACCTTCTGCTGCTCCTCCCACATCCGGGGGTACAGGCCCCCGCCCCGCATCAATGCATCATGGGCATCTTCCTCGGCCAATGAGCCGCTGTACAGCACGAAGATCTTGTCGGCCCGGACCACCGTGTTGAGGCGGTGAGCGATCATGATCACTGTCTTCTGTCGGACCCGGTCGTTGATGGCCTCTTGGATGCGCAGCTCGTTTTCCGGCCCCAGGGAGGCGGTCGCCTCGTCGAGCAGGACGATGGGCGCGTCTTTCAGGATCGCCCCTGGCGATGGAGATCCGCTGCTTCTCGCCGCCTGACAGGGTCGAGCCGCCCTCGCCGATCACCGTCTCGTAGCCGTGGGGAATAGCCTTTCGATGAATTGTGGCAGCGGGCCTTCCGGGCCGCTTCGAGGATGCTCCCCGGAGAGCTTTTACCCATGCGGATGTTGTTGAGTGCCAATTTGAGGGCATCAAAAAAGGGGTTAGGCTGTTTGCTTAACCCCTTGCTTTTACTGGTTGGTGCGAGAGGGGGGACTCGAAAATCATTCGGCCGCCAATCGCAAGTGGGCGATATCCCTGGTTTTACTTAAATTTTCAGGTGGTTGTTGTCTTTCGAGACGGCTTCAATACGTTCAATAGATCCGATATTCGCAACCAATCCAAAAAAATTCTACCAGGATTCCACCAGACCTCCTTGATCCTCCCCTGCGGATTCTTCGCCCATGGGTGGCGGAAAGGGCCCAGGTTAATTCGCGGTCAGAATCCAAGGTTTCGTTCAGCATTGTCGGCAAGGATGCGGAATACATCCTGGATTGAGGAATCCAGCGCATTCGATCACCGGCATCACGAACGATACAATTATGACCGCCGTTTGGCTAAGCGATAGGTGCTCTCCCTTTATGCGTGCTTTGCGCAAGTAAGCGTGCCATTGTGCCTGCTTATGTGGTGCCTCCGAAAAAGCTGAAGTCAGCGCGATTGGGATGGCCTCCGGCAGAGCGGCCCTGCGTCACGAGCGTGAAATGGCTTTTCCTCGGCTTTTGCGCGGGCGAGCAGCCTGTCGTGAACAGACGCGGCAACGTTTGTCAACTTGCGCTTTTTCACTGGAGCGCCTCCAGGTAAGGTTGCATAACGCGATCAACCCGGCAGAGTCGGGCATAGTGCAGGATGTCAGCGGGCCTCACTCCCTTGTGTTTGATACAAAATTGTAGCGCCTCGACGGCTACGTCGATACCGAGCTTATTTCGGAAGCGAAAAGTATCCACGACGGTCTTTGCTGGCGCATACACCTTCACCGGGACGCCATCGATTTCAACTTCCTCAACGCCTTCAGTGAGCGCCAGTCCTGAAAATCGGTAGGTGCGGATTGGCGGATAGCCGATCCTTGGGGTCTTCGTCCCACGAGGGAGAGCAATATGCACCTCGTGAGGGATCTCGGAGGTGATGTCATGATATGCAAGCGCGGAAACGAGACAGACGACAGCCTTCGGAATTCGCGTTGCTACCGTCACGAGGTCTGGACTTCCAATTCGCGGAAGAGAAGCTATCCGGTAAACACCTCGGCTCACTCGGACAAGCTCTCCCGTATCCCGTAGCCGATACAGTGTTCGCGGGTGGATGCCTAGGTCCATAGCCTGACGGGTGTGAAGAATTCCATCATGCTGTTCAAAAATAGCTATCGCTCGTGCCTCTGAGCCGGTTCTCATGGTGGATATTTAGTACCACATAAATTGCTCAATGTAAACCTTATTATCCAATCACAGAGCGGCTATGCACACCCATAAAAACGATCAGCTGTTTCGGCTCGTTGACGAATTCGAGGATGACGTGGGATGGACTTCAGCCTGGTCATCTTTGCTGAGGCCTGAAAGTCTTCAGGGTCGGGAGGGGAGGGCCTAGTGAATTGATAGCGCTTGTATTCCGGAAGGTTCGTTTTCTCGTATACAGCATTCCATCCCCCCAAGCCCTGCGCCCTACGGAGGGCTATTTATTCCTCTATGAATCATGTACCTCCAATATCACATTCTGACACCGACCTATGATTAACATCAACACAATCGGGTTTGTTAAAATCTGGGATCATTTGTCATGATATAAATGTCCGATGGATTATCGCCATTGCAGATCGCCGGACGCGATCACAGGTTTGGATGGTTTTTTGAGATGGGTATGATGCTACTTTCAAAGGCCCTAGAGACCCAAAAGGCCGGAGGCCGCGATTTATGCTCATATTCCTCTTTGATATCCATCATTTATGACTATATAACAATTTGCGACCTCCGGCCTCCTATCTAAAATGAATTTTAAGGTGAAATGATAATAGCTTAATATCATTGATGATTTTTTATGTAAGGCTTTTGATTGGTTATACGATGAAACAAAAAGTCCAAATTTCTTCTCATATACCCGCAATTTTACCCGCAAAATAAAAAAAGAGGATTAGCCACTATTGACTAACCCTCTTAATTTATTGCAAAAATGGCGGGGACGACGAGACTCGAACTCGCGACCTCCGGCGTGACAGGCCGG
>CAYXDR010000335.1:0-3961 GCA_964463515.1 uncultured Desulfobacteraceae bacterium
CGCCACAGTAGAGACCACAGGGGCCAACCAAAGATGGATTTATTTTCATATCTATTACTCCTCCGTTTAAATTCAAGACTTACTGCATAACGGCGGGCATCAGCAGCCGCGGCTTTTTGCGTCCTGCTGAATGCCCTGGTTCGCCATTTTGTTTTCATTGATGTGATGACATGTATTCAGTGATGGCTTGACTCAAAAGCCCCGAACGTGTTTCTCCATGTTTTTTGGCAAAATAATCTACGGAATTCAATAATCTTTCCGGCATGGTGATATTGATTCTTTTTGATTTAAGAGACAGTTTGCTTAGATCCACGTCAACGATTGCCCATATACCATTTTTAAACTCTTTTTTATTTTTATGTTCTTCAATGGTTCTGGCAACCGGGACAGGCTCGGAATCAAGTAAAAACCCCTCGATATGGCATTCTGCTGCTTCCTGGGCATTTGCCAAAGCCTCTTCAATTGTATCACCTGCAGAAAAACAGCCCGGCAAATCGGGAAAAGTAACACCAAAATCTGAATCTTTGTCTTTATGGATTACAACTGGAAATTTCATAATATTACCTCCATTGCCAACCAGCCTGTCGGTAAATATTTCGAAGCGTCCCAACAGGAAGGTCTTTCTTGGGATGGGGAACAGTGACCTTACCCGGCCTTTCCGGATGTTTAAATTGATGATGGTCTCCCTTTGTATGATGGAGAATCCAACCGTCACTTTTGAGCCTTTGTATTATTTCCCCACTTTTCATAATGTGTATTATACACACCAATTTGGGTGGTTGTCAATAATTTGATAGGGCATATCGTATTATGGCGAACATAGATTATATGGATCCGCATAAGACGCCGGAGACTGGTCTTCTGTCGGCATAAGACAACTCCGGATTTTTCTTATGACGACTACAAAAACTCTTGATTTTAAGCAGTTGCATCGTAGCAGCCATTTATGAGATGGTCTTATGCGGATCGGCATAAGACTTCCATTTATCATAATCCGTCCATCGGGCTGCGCACTCCCGATGGCCCACGGTTGAGTACATGCGTGTAAATCATTGTAGTGCTTACATCCTTGTGACCCAGCAACTCCTGAACAGTCCTTATGTCGTATCCCGTTTCCAGCAAATGGGTCGCAAATGAGTGCCTGAAAGTGTGACAGGTCGCTCTTTTTGTAAGGCCGGCTTTAAGCACTGCGTCTTTCACCGCTTTTTGAACAAGGGATTCATCCATATGATGCCGTCCCTGTTCACCGGTCTTTTGGTTTATCCAGCGTGTCTGCTGCGGAAAGACCCATTGCCAGCGCCAGTCCTTCGAGGCGTTAGGATATTTTCGATCTAAAGCGTCGGGCAAAACAACACGACCGCAGCCATCCATCAAATCCCTTTCGTGAACCGCCTTGACACTTTTTAGATGCTCCTGCAAAGGAGTCTCGAGGGATTCGGGCAGCATCGTCATCCGGTCCTTTGCTCCCTTGCCATCGCGGACAATTATTTCATTGGCAGAGAAGTCAAGATCCTGCACACGTAATCCCAGACATTCCATCAGGCGGAGACCTGCACCATACATCAGGGAGGCCATCAGCCACTTATCGCCGCTCAAATTGGCCAGGACCGATTTCACTTCCTCCCTTGTCATCACCACGGGCAGTCGCTTTGGCTTTCGCGCACGGATGACCCCGCCAAGGTCGCCCACTTCGCGTCCGATGACATGCCGATAAAGGAACAGCAAAGCCGAAAGCGCCTGGGTCTGCGTGGAGGCGCTGACTTTTTCTTTGACAGCCAGGTGGGTCAGAAATGCGTTGATCTCGGGCTCTGCCATGTCCGCAGGATGGCACAAGTTGTGATAGAATATGAAACGCCTCACCCAACTGCAATAGGTTTGTTCGGTTCGACGGCTGTAGTGACGAGCCCGCAGCGCCATCCGGAGACGATCCAAAAGTTTCGGTCCGGTATTGTGTGCGGAGGCCCCGGGTATTCCGTCGGGAAGATTCGGCGCTGACATATCGCCCCCTGATTTGCCCGCATTGTTCCGTGAAAGGACGTGTTCGTGAAACAATATCTCCAATCATGGCTTCACTCAGCAAATCTTCGGCCGGAAAGGCGCCCGTGGCAGGATGGTTTCCAGTGCGCATATAACTTACCGATTATTGATGAATAGTTAAATACCGCAACGATAGAAATTGTTAAATCTATCCCCACCAGTTTCATAACTGCACAAAAATCTGTGAAAATGCACATTTTCTGTGCATAGCCCCGAAAATCCGTGCACATTTTTTTGTCACATGCCCAGGATCAAGGGCATTTGCAAAATTTACAGACGCATATCGGAACAGTGCGGACGGGGGATCTGACCCCGCCGGTGGTATCTGGTGAAAGGGAGCCGCTTCTGAATTCACAACTTCCGGCTCCGATGTTCGTTTCGGGCCAATGTTTGTGCTTCTCTGCGCTCATTTAACTGAAATGATAATTTATTTAGGTTATGTAAATTCTCGTGTCCTTTATGTCAAGAAAAAATGCGGCAGGACCTGAAAGGATATTTTTGAAATAAAACGAACGGAATGCCTCATGAAGAGATTTTTGTGCCTCCCCACCTAGAAAATCGATTTTTAGCAACACATTCATTTTCGATATAGCGCAATAGATTTTGACCATGACCTCCTGCCCAGAGCCTTCTTTTTTGCTGTAACTACCACTAATCCAGCCCGAAAACGGTATAATAGATACCTATTGCACCGTAATTTGTCCCCCAAAGGCTTGAATTCTCTCTCCTGGACCGGGTTTTGTCGAAATTATACCGGCGCTGGCGCATGTATATTCCTCTTGAAAGTCCGCTCTGGAGCACTTCCCGCCCGCCTCGACTGAGCCCGCCCGGCACACGCCTGAGGCGAAGCCGATGGCGGACGGGCGAGAGCGATGTCGGGCAGGTCGTCATCGTTTCGGGGTTTTTCTTTTCCGGGGTACAGTTCTCGGCCAATTGCATCGTTAAAAGTCGATTTATCTGAAAAATTGACATCAAAATCGACCTCCGTATTAATAAGCTTCAAGTTTCTGTGTAACGGACTTTTAAATCGATATTCTTTATCCTGCGAAGCAAAAAAGTTTACAACGGTTCGCCGGGCATAATCGTGCGGGTCGTGGTGCCGATCGGCTGTTTCGAGAATATACCGCTCGACCTGGGCAGGCGAAAAGCCTCTCATGATCATATCCTTTCCCGCTTGCCAGTCGACACGGTTTCTATCCAAGGCCAGATCCAGGCCGGGATCACGGTAGCGGCTTGTATACATCTGCTGTTGTTCGCGAAAAAAATCCAGTCCCGCTTCGTATATAACCGTTTGGATATATCGGGTCCTCTCCGTTTTGTCGGGATATCTCTCGCGGATTTGGTGATCCAAAAATTGCTCAATATCGACAGTATCCGCATTTCTTCCAACCAGCACATAAGCGGCGAAACGCCGATCGACCTGCCCGACATCGCTCTCGCTCAGTCGAGGCGGGCGGGGCCGGTCCGGCAATTCTTCTTGTTCCTGCCCGACATCGCTCTCGCCCGTCCGCCATCGGCTTCGCCCCGTCCGCCATCGGCTTCGCCTCAGGCGTGTGCCGGGCGGGCTCAGGCGTGTGCCGGGCGGGCTCAGTCGAGGCGGGCGGGTTTTCTTCATCCAACGATAAATCTCAGAGAGTATCTGCAATTTATCCGAATTCGGCTGCCGCCTGCTCAACGGTTTCAGAAGTGGCCCGTCCGCGGTTTCCGCCTCAACCCGTTTCGCAACACTTTCGAGCTCCGCCGCAGCCTTGTCGCATGTGATATCCTTTGTCGCAACAACCTTGACAAAAGGAAATCCCCTCTCCGTCTTGTGTTTCTCTTTCCGGTTCGTGAACCCGGCAAGGCGGAACGGATGAACCTGCCCCGCGATTTTTGGATCACCGAATTTCGCGTTGATTTCACGAAAATACCTGTTGAGAGTCCC
>CAYXDR010000336.1:0-3961 GCA_964463515.1 uncultured Desulfobacteraceae bacterium
CAGAAGCGGGATATCCAGACGGTTTCGAGACACGACTTGCCTACGGAACATACATGCCCCAGATCCAGGAGCAGGCCGAGGCCATAGCTGCGGATCTGGCCAAGGTTGGTGTAAAGGTAAAACTCGAGCCCTTTGAAAGGGCGGTCATGTGGGACCGCTACAAGAACAAAAAGCATGCGATGTACATCTATTTCTGGGACGACGCACCGGAGCCGGATCGCTACATGTACTCTTTATTCCATTCGAAAAGCCGGGACTATTATTACAAGAACGAATCCGTTGATCGTCTTCTCGAAAAAGGAAGGTCGACCATGGACCAGGATGAGAGGGTCAAGGTGTACAACGAGCTTGACCGCTTGCTTTATGAGGATGCGCCTTGGATTTATCTTTACGTCATCCCGGAGGTTTACGGCGTAGTCAATTCCGTTGAATACGATGGGCTGCGGGATGGATATCTTATAATGAACACTGCAAAACCAAAGAAATAGATGGTTGATCTGTGCGGGAGCGATTTTGAGCCGCTCCCGCATCAAAAAGCTTGAATGAGCATCGGCCGCGCGGCTGATCATGTCATCCGCCGATGCTTTTTCAGACGGGGAAGAAATCCGGTATGGGATATTATATCCTTAAAAGACTATGGCACACCGTTTATGTGGCCGTGGGGATTTCCATAATAAGCTTTTTTTTCATTCATTTGTCCGGGGATCCGGTCATGCTGATGCTTCCTCCCGATGCCTCCAAAGACGAAATCGAGGAGTTGCGGGAGGACTTGGGGTTGAACGATCCCATTTATGTTCAATATTGGAGATTTGCCAGCAGGGCGGTTCAGGGCGACCTTGGTTCATCACTTTATTTCAGGGTTCCCGCAATCAATCTGATCATGGAGAGGCTTCCGGCCAGCCTGGAGCTGGCAGGGGCGGCGATGCTTATCGCTATCGTTGTGTCCATTCCGCTCGGAATTATTTCGGCTGTCAAACGCGGCTCTCTCTGGGATGTGTCCTCCATGCTGGGGGCTCTTTTTGGGCTTTCCATGCCGCACTTCTGGCTTGGAATCATGTTGATTTTGTTGTTTTCGGTTAACCTGGGATGGCTGCCTACTTCCGGTCGAGGAACCCTAGCCCAGCTCATTATGCCGGCTCTCGCGCTGGGGCTGAGCTTAATGGCCATGTTTGCGCGCCTGACCCGTTCGGTGATGCTCGAAGTCCTCAGCCAGGATTATGTCCGGACGGCACGGGCAAAGGGACTTAAAGAAAAGATCGTGATCGGGAAACATGCACTCAAGAACGCTCTCATCCCCCTGGTGACTGTGGCTGGTATGCAGTTCGGGTTTTTGCTGGGAGGGACGGTAATCATCGAAACGGTATTTGCCTGGCCGGGTGTAGGCCGTCTTGTGGTCCAGGCGATTTTCAGCCGGGACTACCCTCTGGTGCAGGCGACAGTGTTGGTGCTTGCAGTGCTTTTCGTCCTGGTCAATCTCGTTACGGACTTGATTTACCTGTACCTGGATCCCCAGATCAGCTACCTGGAGGAGAAATGACCATTCCACGCCAAGACCGTTTTCGTAACCTGTATGCGACGCTGCGGTTGTGGCAAGAGACGCTGCGGGCACTTGGCCGGAGTCCCGGGGCGGTTGTCGGGGGGGTGCTGTTCACCATTATTATCGCCACCAGTATCTTTTTCCCATTATTTTATTCCCGCGATCCGCTCGCTCAAGACCTTCTAGCCAGGCTGACACCGCCTTTCTGGCAGGAAGGTGGGTCTTTGATGCATCTTTTAGGTACAGATAACCTTGGCAGAGACGTTCTTGTGAGAATCCTCTACGGCAGCAGGGTCAGTTTGATGGTAGGGTTTGCCTCTGTACTTGTAGCCGCTGGAATGGGCATCATACTGGGGCTTATCTCCGGTTATTACGGGGGCCGGTGTGACAGCGTGATTATGCGCCTGGCGGATGTTTTTATGGCTTACCCCTTCATGTTGCTGACAATCTCTTTAATTGCGGTGCTGGGAAATTCCATTTTCAACTTGATTCTGGTCTTGGGGCTTTCCGACTGGGTGACCTATGCCCGAACGATTCGCGGAAGTGTCCTTAGCATCAAAGAGAAGGAGTTTGTCATGGCGGCCCGGAGCGTGGGCACTCGGCACCGAAGCATTCTGCTCAAACACATTTTCCCGAATGTTCTTTCCCCTATTCTTGTCCTTGGGACAGTGAGGGTTGCAAATATCATCATCTGGGAAAGCGGTCTGTCGTTTCTTGGAATGGGCCCTCCTCCACCCATGCCCACATGGGGGAGAATGCTGGCGGAGGGCAGGGTGTATATTACGGATTCATGGTGGCTCGTTACCTTGCCTGGTTTGGCGATTATGCTGACCATTCTGTCGATCAACCTCCTCGGGGACGGGTTGCGGGACGCGCTCGATCCCCGTTTGCGGAACATTCCAAGATGAGATTTGAAAGGAGATTCATTTATGAAGGCGCTTATTTTGGGGTTAGGACTTCAGGGAA
Organism: uncultured Desulfobacteraceae bacterium; assembly: GCA_964463515.1. Taxonomy (GTDB): domain Bacteria; phylum Desulfobacterota; class DSM-4660; order Desulfatiglandales; family Desulfatiglandaceae; genus CAYXDR01. Next base: position 2,504 of record CAYXDR010000336.1, read on the forward strand.
AAGCTGTTGTTCACGATCTCGAACAAAGTTCATCTGTTTCTGAGATAACGGCAGCCGATATCGAAGTCGATAAATCCGAAGCTTATGTGACACAGAAAGGTTACCGTAAGGTGAAGGTTGCACCTCTGGATGCATCCCGACCGGAAGCTTTAAAACAGCTTATTCGAGAAACAGCCCCGCATATCCTGATTTGCATGCTTCCGGCGGATTTCCAGCCCGTTATCGCTCAAACCGCCGTAGACGAGAACGTTCCCTATGTCAGTAGCAGCTATGCCGGGGCTTTGATGGGGTTGAACGCCCTGGCAACGGAAAAGGGTGTTACGGTTTTGCCGGAAATGGGTTTGGATCCCGGCATTGATTTGATTCTGGGCAGACTGAGCGTAGACGAGCTGGACCGGGTAGAAGGCCTACGTTCCTACGGAGCGGGGGTTCCAGCTCCTGAAAGTGCCGCCGACAACCCGATTCATTATAAAATTTCCTGGACCTTCGAAGGAGTCCTCAAGGCTTACATGCGTCCCGCACGTTTTTTGAAAAACGGGAAGGAAGAAAACATTCCCGAAGGGCAGATCCTGCGTGATGAGAACCGGCACACAATCGACGTTCCGGGTTTGGGTCCCATGGATGCCTACTATAACGGTGACGCATTGAGTTTCATAGACATCTTCGGTCTCGGGCCTGAATTGAAGGAGATGGGGCGGTTCGCGATGCGGTGGCCGGGACACAACCAGTTCTGGAATATTATGACCAAACTTGGTTTCCTTGACGAAAAATCTTTGCGGATCGGGGATGCCGAGGTCTCTCCGCGCCGCTTTGTTGCCGAGCTGTTAAAGCCCAGGCTGCAGTTTCAGGAGAACGAAAGAGACGTCGTCGTCGTTCGAGTGGAGGCCTGGGGTTTGAAGGACGACCGGCCTCTCCGGGTCATCTATGAGCTGGTTGATTTCCGAGATCTCGAGACCGGGTTTTTTGCCATGAATCGCACCGTGGGTTTCACGGTTAGTATCGCGGCACAGATGATCTTAGAAGGGAAAATCCAGAAACCGGGTGTGCTGAGTCCTGTGCGGGATGTTCCACACCACGAGGTTTTGCGTGAACTCGAAAAGCGGGGGATAAAAATTTCCCGCCGAGAGATACGGGACTGATGAGAGAGGCGGAAACTTTCGCTGGAAAAAAGAAAAGCCACACCACCGAAATCCTGGCTGCGTATAGTCATCTCCTGGAACCAGGGGGCGTGCCGGCCGTGACGGTTGAAACGGTTCAGCGCTCATTGCTGGATTTGATCGGTGCAGCCGTTGCCGGCGTTCAATTTAAGGCGGCACGGTTGAGCCGACAAGCCGCCAAGACTTTGATGGGAGATGGTGCTTCGGGAATCTGGTTTAAAGGCTGTTCATGCAAAGCCCCCGGCGCTGCCTTTGCAAACAGCGCTGCAGCAAGCGCGCTTGATCTGGATGATGGTCACCG
>CAYXDR010000337.1:0-3949 GCA_964463515.1 uncultured Desulfobacteraceae bacterium
AGGCAATAAAAAACGAAAACCGCAGGACTTGATACGAAATGAACGACCAGATTCTGAGCCAGGAAGAAATTGATGCCCTGATGATGGCAATGAAGGACGGCGAGGCCGACTTCGAAAAGAAGAAGGAAGAACCGGAAGCCGAAGCCGTTCCCTATGATTTGACTTCTCAGAGCAGGATTATAAGCGAGCAATACCATGCGCTTGCAGAGGTCCACGATAAACTGAGCCATATGCTTCATGCGGAAATCACCGGGTTTTTACAGCGATCGGTCGAAGTAAGATTCGTTTCCACGGAGATGATAAAATTCGAGGAGTTCATAACAGCATTCAGCGCTCCAACCAGTTTTCATGTTTTTACGATGGACCCACTGGTAGGTCCGTGCATCCTCGCGTTTGAAGCCTCACTGGTTTTCCCTTTGATCGACTGTATGTTCGGGGGAAGCGGACGTTCATACAATATTTCGAGGGGTTTTACCGTGATAGAGCAGAGGATGATGAGAAAATTCGCCGGAGAGGTTTTGAAATGCCTGGAGAAGGCCTGGCAGCTTCTTTATCCCATCCGAACGGAAGTGATCAGAGAGGAGACGAAACCCGAGTTCATGCACATCATGAACCCGAAAGAGCTAATGATTTCCACTGTATACTCCTTGAAAGGCGAAGAATTCGAGGGCTATGTATATATATGCAAGTCCTGCCTAATGCTCGAAACCATAAAAGACAAGCTCTCAAGCAGGTACCTGAGAGAGAAGGGCTCGGAACAGAAATCGAACGCTGTCCTCAGAAAACTTCTCAAGCGCAGTGACGTGGACGTTTCAGTGGAAGTGGGGCACACGGTTTGCAGCGTTGGAGACTTACTGAATCTGAGGGTGGATGATTTGCTTCAGCTGCAGTCCGGCCCGGAGGACCCTGTTTCGATAAGCGTCGAAGGCATAAAGAAATATGCTGCTGAGCCCGGCGTCGTGAAAGGCAGCCGTGCGGTTAAAATCATGGGCAACATCCATTCGGGAGCACTGGAGGGAAGGCAATAAAACTGAGGGGTCGAGGAGGGAGTCGCGCTGATGGCGAAAAAGTTTGATAATTTGAAAACCGATGCTGTCTCTGATGCAAAAGGTGCTGCCAAGGGCGGGGGGATACCTGAAAAGCCTCGTCCGGAAGGTGACCCTGGAGCGGTGGATATCGAATTTTTGCTTGATGTTCCTCTTGAAGTCAGCGTCGAGCTTGGAAGAACCAATATGGTGATTGATGATTTGCTTAAACTCAGCCAGGGTTCTGTGATCGCCCTTGACAAGGGAGCAGGCGAAACCCTCGAAATCCTCGCCAACAGGAAAGTGATCGCCAGGGGTGAAGTCGTCGTCGTAAAGGACAGATACGGCGTGAGGGTGACAGAAATCATGCCGGACCCCGAAGAGTTCTTAAAATAGAGGCCAGCAATGGAATACTCTGTTGATGTTGTTACTGCTGCTGTAAAAATGTTCGGGTTTCTAGGCTTGATCCTGGGTTGCCTCATAGCTGCATCGCTGTATATGAAGCGGCGCAGCAACTCGGTTCCGGGCTCCAGCCATAGGAAAAATCTCATGCGCGTGGTCCAGCGCTGCCCGGTGGGAGTCAAAAAAAGCATCATCGCCCTGGAAGTGCCGGGTGCGATTTTGCTGGTGGGCGTGGGCGCCGAGGGAATGAATCTTCTGGCACGTCTCGAGGGGGAGGATGCGGACCTGGACAACTTGGAGAAAACCGGTGGCTCAGGATATGGCACCCCGTTTGCGGACCAGCTGAAAAGAACAATCTCGGTTTTCAGAGGCGCTCGAAACCCCGGCCTGGAAAACCGCGGGGGGGCTGAATGAACCGCCGGCTATATATATGCTGCGCCTTATTCGCATTTATGCTTGCTGGTGCTGCGGCTGGGCAGTGCTGGGCGGCCGAAGGGCGGAATTTTATTTCCGTGGGGCTCGAAGATGCCGACGACGGCTCCGGCACTTCGGTGGTGCTCCAGATATTCGCTCTTCTCACGGTGCTGTCCATCGCGCCGGCGATATTGATAATGCTCACTTCATTCACGCGGATAGCCATAGTTCTTTCCCTGCTTCGCCAGGCCATGGGAACGCACCAGATGCCACCCAACCAGGTTTTGATCGGGCTCGCGCTGTTCCTCACTTTCTATATCATGACCCCGGTTTGGACCACCGTGAACGAAACGGCGCTGCAGCCTTTTCTGGGCAACGAGATTAAGCAGGAAGAGGCATTGAAGAGGGCTGTCGAGCCGGTGAGATCGTTTCTGGTAAAGCAAACCAGGGAGAAGGACCTGTCGCTCATGGTCAAGCTGGCCGACATCGACCGGCCTGAAGACATAGATGACATTCCAACCGGGGTCCTTATCCCGGCCTTCGTTATCAGCGAGCTAAAGACGGCTTTCCAGATCGGCATGCTTCTTTACGTGCCGTTTTTGATAATGGACCTTGTGGTTGCGAGCGTGCTCCTTTCCATGGGCATGATGATGCTTCCTCCCATAATGATATCGCTTCCCTTTAAATTGATGCTCTTTGTGCTGGCCGACGGATGGCACCTGATAGTCGGTTCGCTCATAAAGAGTTTCGGGTAAATGAGATGACTCCTGAATTTGTAACGGGTTTTTTTATCGAAGCGCTGAAGACCGGGATGATGCTGGCAGCTCCATGTCTGGTGTTCGGCCTCGTGGCCGGCGTGCTCATCAGCATGTTTCAGGCGGCTACCCAGATAAACGAGATGACACTGGTCTTTATACCGAAAATGCTTGCCGTCGGGCTTGCGGTGTTGATTTTCTTTCCCTGGATGCTCGAGACGATTATCGAATTCACGCAGCGGGTTTTTGAAAGTCTCGGGCATGTAATTTAGAAGCGGGCCGATATGATGAACACCCTTTCCATAAGCCTTCCCATGGACCAAGTGCAGATGGGTCTGCTGGTTTTTGCAAGGGTGCTCGCTGTTTTGCTCTCGATTCCCATTTTCGACACCCGTAACGTGCCCTCGATCGTAAAGGCCGGGCTTGCCATCGCCCTCAGCGTGATGCTTTTTCCGGCAGCAGGAGAGCCGGTTTTACCTCCGGTGTTCCGGCTGGGCCCTTTCCTGATGGCATTGATCAACGAAATCCTGATCGGTTTCATAATCGGCTTCGGTGTCAAGGTCCTTTTTGCTTCCGTGCAGCTCGCGGGGCAGTATTGCGGTGTGCAGATGGGGCTTGCCATGGCCAACGTCATAGATCCTTTTTCAGAGTCTCAGGGGAGCCTTGTCGCAGGCTTCTACAATCTTTTTGCGGTGTTGATTTTTCTAAGCCTGGATGCGCACCACTGGTTCATTTACACAATAGCCGAAACTTTCCGGCTGGTGCCGCCGGGCGGCTTCCGGCCCCTGCCTGCCACCTTCCTCGATCTGGCCGGAAAGGGCGGAGAAATGTTCCTGATGTGTCTTCGGGTCGGGGCACCGGTGATAGCCGTTCTTTTGATAACCAGTTTCGCGTTCGCACTTGTGGCGAGAACCGTGCCCCAGATGAATGTCTTCATCGTCGCGATGCCGGTGAAGGTGGGGGTCGGGATGATATTCATAGCTCTCAGCCTTCCGTATCTCGTTGGTATTCTGAACGGGATGTTCGAAATTTTGGCGGGGGGCGTCATGCAATTGTTCATTGATCAGAGATGATGGGGTCGCAGGAAGAGCTGTCCCCGTCTTATCGGCGTTGAAAAACCGCCCCGCGAGGGAATACGAAGTCTTTCTCGGGGAGAACTTAAAAATATGAAGGTCGCGCAGCGAAGCCGCCGGCCCCGCCGGAACCGTGTTAACTGTTAGCTGTTGGCCGTTAGCTGTTAGCTGGGCGGAAAAAAGCACTACTTTATAAATAGCCGATTACGACAACGACAACCGTTCGGCTCTGCTTCACCGTCAGCAGAGGCGATGTCTGGATTTAACTCGAAGGGACGAG
>CAYXDR010000338.1:0-3945 GCA_964463515.1 uncultured Desulfobacteraceae bacterium
ATACAGCCCTTGCAGCACCCGATGCACGGCCTGATGGCGGCAAGTTCACCGGCCATGGCCTTGCGCGCAAGATCAGGGTCCGCCAGATGGGCGCGCCCCATTGCCACCATATCCGCCTTTCCTTCCCTGATGATACGCTCGGCCATATCCGGGTCTTTTATACGCCCAACTGCTATCACCGGAATGGAGACCCTCTTTTTTACCTCTTCGGCCAGGTGTACGAAACAGCCATGCGGAATATACATGGAGGGGATCGTCACGGGAGAGGAACCGTAGATTCCGGCGGATACATGAAGCCAGTCTGCTCCGGCATCCTCAAGAAACGGGGCCAGCCTGCAGGCGTCCTCTATTCCCCAGCCCCGGCCTACGCAGTCATCCCCGTTGATTCTGACGCCGACGGGAAAATCCCCTCCGGCCTTGGCCTTGATATCGTTCAGCACCTCGAGCAAAAACCGGATCCGGTTCTCGAACGACCCCCCGTAGTCATCTCTTCTGTGATTTGAATGTTCTGCAAGGAATTCGGAAATAAGATAACCGTGGGCCGCATGAATCTCCACGAAATCAAATCCTGCCTTGCGGCACCTCAAGGCCGCATCGCCGTGGGCAGAGATCATTTCCTTGACCTCTTCCGGGGCAAGCTCCCTTGGAACCCCCTTTATCACCGCCAGGGCGGGAATCGCGGACGGAGCCACCCTGTGGCCGTGGTAAGCCTGCCGCCCGCCGTGAAGCAGCTGCATCCCGAAACAGGCCCCGGCACCCCGTACTATTCTGCTCATCGTATTCAGGGGTCCTATGAACTTATCGTCCCAAATGGGAGGCATCCTGGGAAGATCAAGACCCGAAGGATGAACAGCCCCTCCACCCACCGTTATCATGCCGGTGCCGCCCCTTGCCCTGGCAGCCAGGTACTCCCAGTGCTGTTCTGTTACAAAGCCCTCTTCATCAACACCGAAATTGATGCTCATGGGGGGCATTACGAGCCTGTTCTTCACTTCCATGCCCCCGAGCGTTACAGGGCTGAACAAATGTCTGAGCGCCGCTAAAGTGACCACCTCCCCTCAGATACCCGGTGCTGAAACCTTCAGCTCGGATGTAGACTCCAGGCTGCACAGTTGATGGTATTGTAAAAAGTCAAAATAACGATGTCCCTCGGGGTCGGGGTCGCTATCGGCATCGGTATCGGAAGCTGATCAACGCTCTTTTCGACCCCGATACCGATTCCGACCCCGACGCCGATAAGCCGGGGATGGTACTTTTTACGACCTCATCCAAACTTGATGAAACCGTAAAAAGTCCCCAAGCCGTCATTTCCCGACGAGAACTTGTGTCGGGGAATCCATAAGTTGTTGGAATAACTGGACCCACCGACACAAAATTGTGTCGGGAGGTGACGATAGAGGGGATATTTTGACTTTTTACGACCTCATCACTGTTCGGCTGCAGACAAAAATAGATGGCTGTGCCGTTCAGGTCAAGAACTATAAAAGAATAAACCAAAAATCATGTCTCATCGTCCAAATTATTTTTTGAAATTTGGAAAATTTCCCGGTATAAGATTTGCTTATAAAATTTGTTGTAATTACAGTAGCGACAGCCTTCGAATAGAATCGAAAAACCGGCGAATTCCTGCTTTAAATTTTAAAAATTCATTTTTAAAGTCAGTCACATAAAAACAAACATCACATAGGAGATGAAACATGGACAAAATGTTATGGAAGCCTTCCGATGAACGAATCAAGGAGACCGAGATGTACAGGTTCATGAATTTCGTCAACGACAGGCACGGCAGGAATTTTTCGGAATATCAGGCCCTCTACAGGTGGTCGGTCGAAAACATCCCTGAGTTCTGGGCCGCCATGTGGGACTTCGCCGATATCAAGGCCTCCGAACCGTACCGGGAAGTGGTGGATGATCCGCATAAAATGCCCGGCGCCCGGTGGTTTTCAGGTGCCCGTCTCAATTTCGCTGAAAACCTTTTGAGATTCAGAGACGACAATACCGCTATCGTATTCCAGGGTGAGGACAGCGAAACCAGGCAAATGACATACGCCGAGCTTTATGACGAAGTCGCCGGCCTGGCCAAGTCTCTAAGAGAAATGGGAATCAAGCCCGGCGACAGGGTGGTGGGTTTTATGCCCAACATGCCGGAGACCATAGTGGCGATGCTTGCAGCCACCAGCTGCGGCGCTACATGGTCGTCGTGCTCGCCCGATTTCGGGATAAAAGGAGTGCTCGACCGCTTCGGGCAGATCAAGCCGAGGGTCCTGTTCACGGCCAATGGTTACTGGTTCAAAGGAAAGAGCCTGGATTCCCTCGGCCGCATCTCCGACATTTTGAAAGAGCTCCCCAGCATCGAAAAGGTGGTGGTCGTTCCCTATACCGAAAAAAGACCAGATATCGGCGGTGTACCCAACGCGGTCCATTACCATGACTTCAAAGCCTCCGGGACCGGCCTCGACATTGATTTCGAGCAACTCCCGTTCATGCACCCTCATTATATAATGTATTCTTCGGGAACCACCGGGCTTCCCAAATGCATGGTTCAAAGCGCAGGCGGAGTACTCATAAACCAAATGAAGGAGCTTCTCCTACACACGGACCTCAAGCGGGAGGATGTCATTTTTTATTTCACCACCTGCGGCTGGATGATGTGGAACTGGCTGACCAGCTCCCTCGCGATCGGAGCCACGATCCTTCTCTACGACGGCAATCCCTTTCACCCTGACCCGGGTGCGTTGTGGAAGATGGCCGAGGACCGTAAAATGACCATTTTCGGAACAAGCGCAGGTTATCTGACCGCCCTGCAAAACGCAGGCGTCAAACCGGTGGAGCAATACGACCTGTCGCCGCTTAAAGCCGTCCTGTCCACCGGCTCTCCTCTGTCGGTCGAAGGTTTCGAATTTGTGTACCGGGATATCAAAAATGATCTTCAACTTGCGTCCATTTCCGGGGGATCCGACATAAATGGATGTTTCGCCGCAGGCAACCCAATGGGACCTGTCTATGCCGGCGAACTGCAGTGTCGCTGCCTGGGCATGGCGGTGGAAGCGTTCGATGAAAACGCTGAACCGGTAAGAAACCAGCAGGGAGAACTGGTCTGCACCGCCGCGGCCCCCTCCATGCCCATTTATTTCTGGGAGGATGAAAACGGCGAAAGATACCGAAACGCCTATTTCGATGTCTATCCCGGCATCTGGAGGCATGGGGATTTCATCGAAATAAACGACCATGGGGGAGTCGTGATTTACGGCAGGTCGGATGCCACATTGAATCCCGGGGGAGTCAGGATAGGAACCGCCGAAATTTACCGTCAGGTGGAAGCCATCCCCGAAATAGAAGACAGCCTGGTAGTGGGTCAGAACTGGAAAAACGACGTCCGCGTGGTTCTGTTCGTAAAGCTTGCAGAAGGTATAAACTTGACCGAAGAACTGAAGAAAAAGATAAAAACGACCCTGAGAGCCAATGCTTCGCCGCGACATGTGCCTGCAAAAATCATAAGCGTTCCGGCCGTCCCCTATACTCTCAACATGAAAAAGGTCGAACTGGCGGTCAAGAAGGTCATCGAAGGGCAGCCGGTCTTGAACAAAGATGCGTTGAGCAACCCTGAAGCCCTCGATTTCTATAGGAATTTAGCGGAGCTCCAAGAAGATTGAAAGTGAAGGTGGTCCGCCGGAAACAGATGTATCAAACAGACTACTTGCAGCCCTCCACCGGGCTCATTATGCCGTATTTCTTAATTTTCTTGTATAAGTGAGTCCGGTGGATCCCCAGTAGCCTGGCCGCCTGAGCCTTGTTATTCCGGGCTCTTTTCAAAGCGCCCAGGATCGCTTCCATCTCTGCGGTCTTCTGGGCGGCTTTTATAGACTGGATTCCGGATCTCAATGTATTTTTCCCCCCCCGTCCAATATGAAAAGGCAGATCCGAAAGGTGTATGGTGTCGTGTTC
>CAYXDR010000339.1:0-3940 GCA_964463515.1 uncultured Desulfobacteraceae bacterium
GGGTCGCTATCGGCATCGGTATCGGAAGTTGATCAACGCTCTTTTCGACCCCGATTCCGATTCCGACCCCGACGCCGATAAGCGGGGATGGTACTTTTTACGATGCCGTCAATGTTATTGTGGTTGAAGCCAATTCATGAGGCATCGACAATATCTTGACATTCGCGTCAATAGCGGCTCCCGTTTCCCATTGTTTATACACCACTCCGCCTGTTGTTACGCTTCTAGTCAACTTTTCTAACTTTTCTAAACCAAAGGATGCAACTCTCTGCGGGATTTTTTTGAGGCTGCTTTGCCGGAGCCGGAAATTCATGGCACATTCATTGCTGTCATTAGTTGACAGCCAATAATTCTTTGGAGGCCGATGGAACGACAGGGCTATTCGAAAACCAGGCTTTATCCCGGGAGAAAAAGATGGATCTGGAAGCAAAACTGAAGGAAGGGGAAGATTTATTTCATGCGGGAATGATGGAAGAAGCGGAAGGCGTCTTTCAAGGCATTCTCGATATTGAACCCAACAACATCGAAGCGCTCAACAATCTCGGAGTGCTTCATCTTGTCCTGGGATCAAATAAAAAATCAGAACAATTCTTTCTCAAAGCCTTGGAACTGAACAACAACCATTTAAACACGCTGGAAAATCTCACGGACCTTTACGAGCATGAAAGTCAATGGGAAAAAGCTGCTGCATATTTGACTCGTCTGCTGGATTTGAAAGGAGATGACGGAGAACTGCGGGATAGATTGGGCCGACTGGAAAAATTGGTGGAGGATAAAAAGCGCCAGGCGAGACAGCAGTGCGAAGAAAAAAATGCCAAAATAGAAACAGCCGGAACCCGGAAAAACGCACGGATTCGCCAGCAGGGCTCATTTAACGCCTCGTTTCTCGAAATCGACATAACCCCAAATGTATCCCCGGCAAAGCCTTTACTCCTTCAGGGCATGGCAGGTGCGCCAAGAAAGGCGGCCTCGGTCCAGGCTCCCCTCAAAATGCAGCTTTTGCTCATTGAAGACTCAAATTTCGCCAAGGTATTGATTATCGGTGCAGACATCTTCGGTTTCGGAAAAGAAATCGTCTCCCGGGTGCGGCAGATGGCGGAGCCCTGGGGCATCCCGCCGGAAGCGGTTCTTCTCAATGCCTCCCACACTCATTATGCGCCGGGAACGGTTTCCAACGTATCCAAGGAGCTGGGTCCGTTTTACCCCCAGTATGCCGAAGCAATCGCCAATGCTGTCGGCTCGGGCCTGGAGAGTCTTTTTAACACGCTGGAAAAATGTGAAATACAGGTCGGACACACCGAATTTCAAATAGGCCTGAACAGGAGACTGCCTCAAGGAAACAAGGTTGTTTTCGCTCCAAACAAAAACGGGTTTTACGATGCATACACTCCATTTATACATATTGATTTATCCAAAAGCCAAAAAAAAGTACTATTAATCAACCATGGATGCCACCCCACAGGGCTCGGAAACCTGCACTCCATCTCTTCTGATTTCGTCCATTACCTGCGCGAATCCCTGAAAGAGAAAGGAACGGCCGACGGTGTCATGTTTCTTCAGGGAGCTGCAGGGTCAAGCAAAGAAGCCGCTTCAAACGGCGACGGGCAGACGGCTTTTTCAAATTCGGCGGATGACGCGAAGGCCAACGGAACGGCCATGGCGGAAAAAATCGCATCTTCAGTCAAATCCAACCTCGTTCCGGTAAAAGGGACTCTTTTCTGCACCTCATGCAGTGTATCCCTGCCACTCAAACCCCTGCCGGATGTTAATGAGCTCCGGAGATTATCTGAAAGCAAGGAAACCCCATCCGTAGTAAAAGAATGGGCGAAAAGAAGTCTCGAAACCTATTCCGAAGTCCCTCCGCCTTCTGATGTGAACATTGAACTCCAGACGGTTTCCATCGGAAAACAGGCCCGCCTCATGGGAATCCCGGGCGAACCGGTCGCCGAACTGGGCCCGCAATTGCGAAGTACAAGCACCGACTTTTCAGAAACCTTTGTCCTGGGCTACACCAACGGCCTCCTGGGCTATCTCCCCACAGACGCCATGATCAAAGAAGGCGGCTATGAACCGAAAGATTCGTCATTTTACTATCTACTCCCGGCTCCACTTGATTCAGGGGCGGAACCTGCGATTATCCAAGCATCGAAATCCTGTTTCGAAAAAGAACGCGCCGAAAATGAGGCAAACAGGTATGGCCGCTACCACCTGACCCAAAAGAAAAGGCAGGCCTTTTTCGTGCTGTCTTCCGGCAGGTGCGGAACCAAGTCTCTGGCCCGTCTCTTAGACACTGCCACAAACGCCCGAGTGTGGCATCACCCTAAACCTTTCCTCATCAATGAGACACTGGCGGCTTACAGGGGCGAAATCGACCTGGACAAAACCCTTTGGGCTTCCCGTGGACAAATCATGTTCAAGTCTTGGTCTCAAGGCCTGGTCCACGGCGAGACCGACCTTAACATGACTCCCTTTGCCCCGGCCATTGCTTCCGAACTGCCAGAATCCCGCTTTCTCATTCTTGTCCGCGATCCAAGGGATTTTGTCCGCTCCGGGATGAGGCGCAACTATTATCAGGGGCACCCGTGGGATTCCGGCCGCCTCCGGCCGAAAGAAGGCACCCCGGAGTTCGAGGAATTCAACCGCCTCGATCAATTTGAAAAAATATGTTGGCTCTGGGCCGAAACCTATAGGCGCATAGAAGAAATCGCCGATACCATCGGCCGTGAGCGAATCATGACAGTCAAGTTCGAGGACCTTATCTCGGGAACCGAGACGATTGAAAAAGCCTTTCAGTTTCTAGGGCTCGAAGGCTTCGACCCGACAAAAATCAAAAAGGAACTCGAGACCAAACATAACGCTCAAACCACGGGGCAGTTTCCAAAACCAGATGACTGGCCGCAGGAATTGCACGGAAAACTGTCCCGACAGTGCCGAGACCTGGCAAAATATTACACCTACGACGTTAACCGACCTGCGGCTGAAACGAAGGAGGCAGCATTGGAAAACCCGATGTTGAGCGAAAACCCCCTGCCGGGGCTGGAAACAGACCTTCGTTCCAAGCCCAGAGGTGCGCTGAAAAGAGGTACTGGCTGCTATATTGCCAAGGGGACGATTATCAAGTGCCCCTTTCAGATTGGCAATTACTCAAATATTATGGGGCCGGCAGTCATAAAGGGTGATCGTCTATGCCGGTTAGGCAACTACTGTGCCCTAGGTTGGGGCATACACATAATTACCAGCAGCCATGATAGCAATCATGCAAATTTACAAATCGACGTCCAGCAGCGCCATGGTTTTAAAAAAATTTGGATTTCCCGCGGCGAAGTCAATATCGGGCACAACGTCTGGATCGGAGATAATGCCGTCATTCTATCCGGCGTTACCATAGGGGATGGGGCTATTGTCGGCGCTGGTGCAGTCGTGACTAAAAATGTTCCTTCCTTCGGAGTAGCTGTTGGCAATCCAGCTCGCATCGTCAAAATGAGATTCAGTAAAAAAATCATATCTCAACTTTTGGAGATTCGTTGGTGGCATTGGCCCGAAGATCGAATCGGACGAAACAAGGATTTCTTCGAAATGGATCTGGCTAAAAACCCTGACGCGGACCTCTTTTCCATTATCATACCGTAAAAAAAGAGACCTTGTGTTCAGCAATGGGCTGCGGCCAAATGAATCGAACAGCGTTACATTCGGCAGAGAATCCACCAGTTTAATCTCTGAGCTCATGGGAACATCTCACCCCCCCCTTTACGGATATAGGGATATTAGCCCGTTTCTCTAATTCATTAGGTGAGTGTTGCAGGCGAAAATCCAGGGTTTCAAAATGGATACGGAGTATCCATATTTTGTCAGAATTCCTTCAATAATTGAAAAATGATCAGTACCTTCCTTTTGTACAATGATTTTCACTTTGCAAGGCCGCCAACGCACAGGGAGGAAG
>CAYXDR010000340.1:0-3939 GCA_964463515.1 uncultured Desulfobacteraceae bacterium
TGATCGATCAGCACAGGCTTTCCGGGCGAAACATCCACTGCCGCGTTCATATAGCGGAGTAATTCATCATCATCATAGACGATTTCCATGGCACGTCCCCCCAGCACGAAGGAAGGCCTGACAACGACGGGGTAGCCCACTTTGCGGGCTATGGATACGGCTTCCTCGACGCAGGCGGCCGTTCCGTTTTCAGGCTGTCTCAGACCGATTTTCGCGAGAAGCCGCTGGAACAGGTCCCTGTCCTCGGCCAGATTGATATTGTCCGGATGTGTCCCCAGGATCCGGACGCCGGCATCTGCGAGCGGTCCCGCCAAATTTAGAGGGGTCTGACCTCCGAACTGAACGATCACACCTTCGGGTTTTTCCTGTGCCACTATATTCAACACATCCTCTGCGGTCAGAGGTTCGAAGAAAAGCTTGTCCGAGGTATCATAGTCGGTGCTAACGGTTTCCGGGTTGCTGTTAACCATGATACTTTCTATTCCCAGTTCCTTCAGCGCAAATGATGCATGCACGCAGCAGTAGTCGAACTCAATACCCTGCCCGATCCGGTTTGGTCCTCCCCCCAGGATAACCACCTTCCTTCGCAGAGACGGCTGAATCTCGTTTTCTCTCTCGTAGGTGGAATAATAATACGGTGTGTAGGCCTCGAACTCTGCGGCACACGTATCAACAAGCCTGTAGACAGGGATGATTTCCTTCCTCTGTCTGGCCTCTCTTATGTCCCGTTCAGGCATTCCGAAAAGCACCGCCAGGAACATGTCTGAAAACCCCCACTGCTTGACATGCATCCAGAAATCAAAACTCCACGCTGTCGGCCCGTATCCCTCTTCCATGCAATGCCTGAGTTCAGCTTCCATACGCTGGAGCTCATTTATGTGGAAAAGAAACCACCTGTCTATGCTTGTAAGTTCATGGACGCGGTCGAGATCCATCCCCGAGGAGAAAGCATCATAGACCGAAAAGAGCCTTAACGAATTCGGTCTGGCAAGGGACCGTTCAAGTTCAGCCGGATGCGCCGCAGGTGTATGGTTCCGTCCGCCGGCGGCGCCGAAACCCCACCGGCCGGTTTCGAGCGAGCGAACCGCTTTCTGCAAAGCCTCCTTGAAAGTCCGGCCGATGGCCATCGTCTCCCCCACCGATTTCATCGACGTGGTCAACACATCCTCGGCGCCGGGGAATTTTTCGAAGGTCCACCTGGGAATTTTCACCACGCAGTAATCGATCGCCGGTTCAAAAGAGGCCATGGTCTCCCTGGTTATATCGTTGGGGAGTTCATCCAGAGAATAGCCAACTGCAAGCTTGGCCGCGATCTTAGCGATGGGAAATCCGGTGGCCTTGGAGGCGAGCGCTGAGCTTCTCGACACCCTGGGGTTCATTTCGATCACGACAAGATCCCCGTCAACCGGATTCACGGCAAACTGCACGTTCGAACCCCCGGTTTCGACGCCAATCTCCCGCATCACGGCTATAGTTGCATCCCGCATAACCTGGAACTCCCTGTCGGTCAATGTCTGCGCCGGGGCGACCGTGATGCTGTCACCCGTATGAACACCCATGGGGTCCATATTTTCGATGGTGCAGATCACGACTACGTTGTCTTTTGCGTCCCTCATCACTTCCAGTTCGTATTCCTTCCACCCGAGGAGCGATTCTTCGATGATGATCTCGGAAATCATGCTGGCTTCCAATCCCGCCTTTGCCAGAGACTCCATCTCCTCAGGGTTGTAAGCCACCCCGCTTCCAGCCCCACCGAGGGTGAAGCTGGTGCGGATTATAAGCGGGTAACCTATGCGTGCAGCAACCTTTCTGGCTTCATCCATGCTGCGGGCCACTCCGTTTCCGGGGACCCTGAGGCCTATGCGGGTCATCGAATCCCGAAATTTTTCCCGGTCCTCGGCCTTCATGATCACCGGGAGCGACGCACCGATCAGCTCAACCCCGTATTGTTCGAGGACTCCGCCTTCGGCCAAATTCACCGCCGTGTTGAGGCCCGTCTGCCCCCCGAGTGTGGGAAGCAGCGCATCAGGACGTTCCTTTTCGATTATGCGGGCCGCGAAATCAGGTGTTATGGGCTCCACATAGGTCCGGTGGGCGGTTTCCGGGTCGGTCATTATCGTTGCGGGGTTGCTGTTGACCAATACCACCTCATAGCCTTCCTCGCGGAGAGCTTTACATGCCTGAGTACCGGAATAATCGAATTCACAGGCCTGGCCGATCGCTATGGGCCCCGAGCCGATTATCAAAATTTTTTTGATGTCGTTTCGTCTTGGCATTCTCTTGACTGCTACCCGTTACTTGTTATTGTTTATAATCATTCAGTATTGATGAACTCGTAAAAAGTACAATCTCCGCTTTATCGGCGTCGGGGTCGGAAAGGCTGCCGATCAACGTCCGATACCGATCCCGATAGCGACCCCGACCCCGAAGGATATCGTTGTTTTGACTTTTTACGAGGCCATCAGTATTTACTTTTCTCTCCATGTTCATGTTTTGAGATTCCAATGCTTCTGCTGCATCATCATCTCAACAAACCGGTCGAAAAGGTAGCCTGCATCATGGGGACCGGGAGAGGCTTCCGGGTGATGCTGCACAGAAAACAACGGAAACCGGCTGTGGGAAAGCCCTTCCAGAGTCCCTTCGTTGAGATTCACATGGGTCATCACAACATCAGGGTCTTCTATGGAGGCCATATCCACACAGAAACCATGATTCTGGCTGGTAATCTCAACTCTGCCGGTTCCGGTGTTCTTGACCGGTTGATTAGCTCCACGATGCCCGAATTTCAACTTGAAAGTGTTCCCACCCAGGGCGAGCCCGATCAGCTGGTGGCCCAGACATATGCCGAACACTGGACGCCTTCCTATCTGCTCTTTTACGGTTTTCACCGCATAGGAAAGCGCAGCGGGATCGCCGGGCCCGTTGCTCAGGAAAAGCCCGTCAGGGTCCAGGTTGTCTATCGTTTCTGAGGAAGTGTCGGCCGGGACCATCAGAACGTTACAACCCCGCTCTTCCAGCATACGTGCAATATGATATTTCATGCCGAAATCCATGGCAATCACCCGCAGGCGACCGGGCCTGCGCCGCCACACGGACACATCGACCGTTTCGATGGTTTCGGGGCCGCTCTCCCCCCACCACAGGGGCTCCGTGCAGGTGACCCGGCGCACCAGGTCGAGACCTTCCATCTCGGGGCTTAACCTGGCCTTTTCAACAAGAGATGCCTCGTCGGTGTATTCCGTCGATAAAGCGCCCCTCATTGCACCTCTGATCCTGATATGTTTTGCTACAGCCCTTGTGTCAATGCCTTCGACACCCGGTACACCGGCGGAAACAAGATAATCGGCAAGGCTTCCCCGCGCCCGCCAGTTGCTGTAGTAAGGCTGGTACTCTCTTACCAGCAGCGCCTCGGCCTGAACACCGCGTGATTCAACGTCCAGTTCATTAACACCGTAGCTTCCGATCAGAGGATAAGTCATGACCACCATCTGGCCGCAATACGAAGGGTCCGTGAGAATCTCCTGGTAACCGGACATGCCCGTGTTAAAAACAACTTCCCCGGTTCTTTCAAAGCGGCCGGTGAAAGATCTGCAATGGAAAACCGTCCCATCCTCGAGTGCAAGAAGTGCCTTCATGATTCTGAATCCGTTTGGCTTTTTTGACAATAGTTATATAAACCCTCGGGACCGAAAAGAATCACGAGAATTCAAAAAGCGTGTTCTGCCTCCGCGGCCCTGCGCGCTTGGCAATTTACCTGTTTTTTTCGATTTCTCAAATAATTCAGTATCCCGCGGGCGGCCGCCCTTCCGTCCATAACAGCCTTCACCACCAGGGACTGGCCGCTTCTCATGTCGCCGGCAGCGAAAAATCCCGGAACGCTCGTCATGCGGTCTTCGGAGCACATCACGTTTCCGCGGTCATCTATCTTGATTTGCAGTT
>CAYXDR010000341.1:0-836 GCA_964463515.1 uncultured Desulfobacteraceae bacterium
CAAAAAAAGGGCTTTCGAAAAGAATCCCGACCTGGGATTCATGGACCGGCAGGCAGCCCTTGCGGTTTTCGAAAAGTTGATCCCGGCCTCCAGGATCGGGAAATCCCTGACCGATTCCCCGGACTCCCAGTTCATCCTGGACACCCTCCCGTACCGTGTGATGGTGGTACACAGGGACAAAACCGTGTGCAGGGTAAACCGCACCTTTATCGACGAGCTGCACATAGACGCAGATGCCATGGAAGGAAAGCGCTGTTACGAAATCCGCTACGGATTGGACAGGCCCTGCCCCGAAGTGGGCAAACCCTGTTTGTTCGACGAAGTCGTCAAAACCGGCAAAAGTCTGAGCACAATCCACGAGGTGGTAGGAGCGGACGGAAACCGGCGTTATGAAGTCATTACCGTAGCGCCCTTCCGAGACGCGTCCGGCCGGGTTATAAAGCTTCTCGAATGCTCGCGGGACGTTACCGACAGGATCCACCTCGAAATGAAGGCACAGGAATCCAACGTTTTTCTGCAAAACGTGATACAGAGCACGGTAGACGGCATAGTCGCAGTGGACACAAAGGGCTACGTCCTGATTTTCAACGAGGGGATGGAAAGGCTCACCGGTTATTCCGCCGTAGAAATCATACAAAACGGCCACCTCACCGCTTTCTACGATCTGGAAGTGGCAAGGGAGAACATGCGCAAGATGCGCAGCAGCGAATACGGCCCTCGAGGAAAGCTCAATCCCATGAGCATGACCATCACAAGCAAAAGCGGCGAGGAGATTCCGGTAACACTCTCGGCTTCCCTGATAATGATAGACGGGGTGGAGGTGGGAAGCGTGGGGG
>CAYXDR010000341.1:846-3936 GCA_964463515.1 uncultured Desulfobacteraceae bacterium
GACATGCGGGAGGTCCTCAAAATGCGGAAGGACCTCGAAGAAGCCCACCTGCAGCTTGTGGAATCGGAAAAAATCGCCTCCATAGGGCGCATGGCGGCAGGGGTCGCCCACGAAATAAACAACCCCCTCTCTGGCATACTGCTTTACGCCGAACTGCTTCGGGAATCCCTTGAAGGCGACACCGGCCGCCTTGCCGACCTCCAGGAAATCGTCAACCAGACCCTGCGTTGCAAAAAAATCGTCGCGGAGCTGCTGGAATTCAGCCGCCAGTCGATTGGTAGGCTTACCTCGTTCAACATCAAGGAAATGATCGAAAAGACACTGAATCTTCTCATAAACCAGGCATCCTTCCAGGATATCCATGTCAGCCGATCGATACAGCCGGATATGCCGCAAATGATAGGTGACATGGGCCAGATACAGCAGGTTGTGACAAATCTGGTTATCAATGCCGCCGATGCGATGAAGGGAAAAGGGGAGCTTTCAATTGAGGCTCGCTACGATCATGAAAAACGGCGTTTCATAATAAAAGTCAGGGACTCCGGTCCGGGAATAGCCCCCCAACTGAAGGATAAAATTTTCGATATCTTCTTCACCACAAAACCGGTCGGGAAAGGGACCGGCCTCGGGCTCAGCATTTCCCAGAACATAGCCAAAGCCCACGGAGGAATGCTGAGCTGCGACTGCCCCCCGGAGGGAGGAACGGTGTTTACCTTCGAACTGCCGAACGAACCGCCTGCCTCTGAAGAGCAACCAGTGTTCATCGGATTGGACGAACCATGACCGACAAGCCTACCATTCTCGTAGTAGACGACGAAAAACCCATCAGGGACGGCTGCGAAAGGCTCCTGTCTGCCAGGGGCTATCTGGTGATCACCGCCGAAGATGGGCGTAAATCCCTTGAAATCATCGAAAAAAATCCCGTTGACATTATGCTTCTTGACTTGAAGATGCCCGGCATAGCGGGTGAGGAAATACTGGACATCGTCAGGGAGAATTTTCCACACATCCCCGTGATAATAATCACCGGTCACGGCACCCTCGATACCGCAGTGGAATGCATGAAGCACGGGGCCTACGACTTTGTCGCAAAACCATTCCAGGTGGAACAGTTTCTGGCCACAATCAACAGGGCGGCAGACAAAATCAAACTGGAGCAGCAGGCTCTGCTCCTTCAGGAAGAAAACATAAGGAATCTCTATGACATAATCCTGGAAAAAAGCCGGCTGAAAACCATCATCAACTGCATGGCCAACGGGGTGATGGTCACGAACCGTAACATGGAAATCGTCCTCCACAATCGTGCCCTGATGAGGCTGCTCGGAATGGCCCATGATGCCGGCAACCCATTCCCGATACAAGAAATCACGGACAATCAGGAGCTGATCGAAACAATTTCCCGTATCCACAAGGGAGAGTCGAAAGAAAACGAGTTTATAAGCCGGGAGATCTGCATCGGCGAAAAAACACTGCGCGCGATCTGCGCCCCCACCTTCGGTGTGGACAGACACGTGTTCCTGGTTGTTGTCGGAGCCGTGACCGTACTTGAGGACGTCACCGTTTTCAAACAGCTGGACCAAATGAAATCCAGCTTTATCAACATGGTCGCCCATGAGCTCAGGAGCCCGCTTGCAAGCATCCGTCAGATAAACAATGTGCTGGTGGAAGGGCTTGCCGGAGAGGTTACCGACAAACAGCGGGAACTCATGGAGAGGGCAAACCGCAAAATAGACGCTTTGATGAAATTGATAAACGATCTGCTTGATGTCGCCAGAATCGAGGCAGGTAGTAAACAGGAGGAACATAGGGCTCCCACTGACATTACCCCTATCATCAGGGACACCGTTGAGCTTATGAAACCGCGGGCCGCTGAACAAGGCGTGGACCTCAAATGCGAATGCGGCCAAATCGGCCGAGTTCAAACCAACCCCCAGAGAATCGAAGAACTGCTGGGTAACCTGGTTGGAAACGCCATCAATTACTCCCCGGACGGAGGGAAGGTGACCGTGTCCGCATCGGCCTGCGAAAAATGGATCGAATTGAAGGTGCAGGACACCGGGGTTGGAATACCCCAGGATGAATTACCTAAAATATTCGACCAGTTTTACCGGATCAGGCACCCCAGCACCCGCACCGTGGTGGGAACCGGCCTGGGTCTTTCCATAGTCAAGGCGATCGTCGACGCACACAACGGTACCATCGATGTGGAAAGCGTACCGGAGAAGGGCACCACTTTCAGGATAATGCTGCCTGTCTTCGAAGATTAGCTTGTGGTGGATCAGGGAAAGTCCATTCCCATTGCGTTTTAGTGTAAGCTCGGATACATTTCACCGAGACGGGCTTTATGATGTTACACCGTCTCCCTCAACGTTACTGCGATGAGGCATTTTTACCGAAACAGGAGGTGTAGATATGTCGGAAAAGTACATTCTTGTGGTTGATGATGATCCGGATCTGGTGGAAACGGTGGCCATGATGCTCGAAAGCAAGGGTTGCGAGGTTGGTAGGGCATACGACGGTGTCGAGGGCGAGGAATCGATCCGACAGCGCCGGCCGGACCTGGTTATCCTGGATGTGATGATGCCTAGAAAGGACGGCTATCAACTCTGCGGCGAGTTGAAGTCCGACGAGGCCACTCGATCCATTCCGATCGTACTGCTCACTGCGGTCGGAGAGGCGGTGCCGTCAACCTCCTATACACATGCCGATGGGATGTCCACGGAAGCCGATGAATATATCGCCAAACCGATAGACACAGAAAGCATGTGGAACATCGTAAACAGCCTGCTCTAAGGAGAGATCCCAGCCGAATGGTTGATCATCCAAGGCTCGGGGGATTCAACGTTCGTGACGGAGTCGCATGGGCGTCGCTGGCCTGTGAGCCGTGTGAAGCCCTTTTTCCGTCGAGGCTCACGCGCCTGCTGGCCATAGAGAAGATCAACCTGCCTTTTTTCAGCTACGGGGCTAAAGGCACCAGCTGTGCGGTGGATATCGCACTGGAAAGGCGGAGATGGAACCTGGCGTTTGAACTTATCGCAGACAATTTCAAGGTCCGTAAGCTGAACGTCGAAAAACGAAGCGTCATAGCTT
>CAYXDR010000342.1:0-2161 GCA_964463515.1 uncultured Desulfobacteraceae bacterium
ATGGTCATTGGGTCGAGGACGTACTCTTTCCCCTGAGTCGGCACAGCAAACGCATGCGAGCACGGCAAAAGCGGTCGGCGAGATAGCCGGTCTGGATTTCGTGCTTGATTTGTACCCCGGCGAAGAACCGGAATCAGAAATGTAAAAAGAAAGGGGCAAGAGCCATGATCAGACCAGTGGGATACAGGATTTTAGTCGAGCCGGACAAAGTCGACGAGAAAACCAAAGGAGGCTTGTTTCTGCCGCAGACCACGCAGGAGCGGGAACAGCATGCAGCAATCAAGGGTACGATTATTGATATCGGTGATAACGCATGGAGCGAGGACCTGGAGCCGTGGGCCAAGGTGGGGGACCGGATCATTTTCGCAAAATACGGCGGGTTCGAGGTTGAGGAAGACGGTAAAACATATCGTCTGCTCAATGATGAGGATGTGGTAGCGGTGATAGATTAAGACAACATTAACATAAGCTGAAATTCAAAAACCCCATCCCGGGGGTCCCTGGGTGTGGGGTTTTTTTATAACCAGAGAAAGGAGCCACAGACATGGCAGAAAACGAAGGCACCATGATCCCGGGGGAAGAACCCAAGGGAGAAGAGGCGATACAGGAGTTGGCCCAGGAGATGGGTTGGAAGGATGAGGACAGCTACGAAGGTGACCCGGAAACATGGGTTGATGCTGCGACATTTATCAAGCGCGGTGGTGATATCCAAAGATCCATGCAACA
Organism: uncultured Desulfobacteraceae bacterium; assembly: GCA_964463515.1. GTDB lineage: Bacteria > Desulfobacterota > DSM-4660 > Desulfatiglandales > Desulfatiglandaceae > CAYXDR01. The sequence continues at coordinate 727 of CAYXDR010000342.1, forward strand.
GCACATCAAGGAGCAGAAAAAACAGCTTTCTGACCTCCGTGCAGGGCTCGAAGACCTCCGGAAACACAATGAGCGCGTCTACAAATCCGAAGTATCAAAACTGAAAAACCAGATCGATAGCCTAACTAAACAGCGCAGGGAAGCAATCGAAGAAGCCGACCCTGATCGAGTCGAAGAAATTGATCGGGAGCTTGAAGAAATGAAGTCGGTGATTTCGGAAACCGAGCAAATGGCGGCGAATTCATCCAAGAAGCCCGAGTCCACTGACAATCCTGATTTTGACGAGTGGAGGTCGCAAAACGACTGGTACGGCAAAGACGACGAACTTACACAGTATGCTGATGCACAGGCCGATAACCCGGATTTCAAAGGTCTTCCATACAAGCGGTTTCTGGAAAAGATCGAGGAGAAAACCAAGGCTATGTTCCCAGACAAATTCAAGGGTGCTGTAGGCGGCGGGAAACGTCCCAATAATCCAGTCGAAGGCGGCCACGCCCGCACCGGCGGCAGGGGGAAACAAAAGTTTACCCGCGCTGATTTGAGCGACGATCATAAGCAGATCATGGACCGGTTCGTCAGAACAGGTGCCCTTACCGAAGAGCAATACATCGCAGACCTCGTAGAAATGGGGGAATTAAAATGAGCAGATATCCGGCAAAGCCAGACAAGGCAAAAGAGGAAATCCAGATGGATGGAAAAGTGATCTCCGAAGAGAATCAGACCCCAGACAAAAAGAGCCCGGGGAAAGACAAGAAACGGCCCCGAGTGCCGCTGGGGACAAGAAACGTCCTCACGTTTTCGAAACGGCCAGGATATGTCAGGCGCATTGTGAACGATGTGGACGACAGGATACAGAGATTCAATGACGCCGGGTATGAAATAGTCCACGGCGAGGAAACAGGTGGAGATCCATTGGCCGGAGCGGCCAGCAAGATAGGCAGCGCAGTTTCGAAGCCCGTAGGAGGCGGTACAATGGGGGTGCTCATGGAAATCCCCGAAGAATATTACAACGAAGACCAGGCTGCAAAACACGCCGAGATCGACAAGGTAGAAGCCAGCATGAAACGCAAATCACGTCCCGATCAGGCCGCAGATAACCAACTGGGCCAGTACGGGGATATATCAATTTCGTAAAGGAGTAAAACAATGGCGAATGTAGATAAGGTAAACGGGTTTAAGCCCGTAATGTATCTGAATGGTGCCGCGTGGAACGGCCAGGCGAGGAAGTATTACAAGGCCGCCGGCACCACGGTTACCCACGACCTTTTCGTGGGTGATTTGGTGACACCCAGCGGCGACGGGGATTCCGATGGTATTCCGGCTGTCGTTGTAGCAACGGCGGGGAGCGGTAACGCGATACTTGGCGCCATTGTCGGCGTCGGTCCCGACCCCGATCATCTGGATCGTAATTCATGGATCGACGGTGCGGACGAAG
>CAYXDR010000342.1:2171-3934 GCA_964463515.1 uncultured Desulfobacteraceae bacterium
CAACGTCATTTTTGAGGCCCAGGCGGATGGCGCTTTGGACGAAGACGATTTGTTCAACAACGCCCCTATGGTCCAGACTTCGGCAGGTTCCAGAACCGCCGGGACATCCGGGCAGGAAGTTGATGCGACGGTAGCTACCACTGCGGCAAATCAGCTCAAGCTCGTGGGATTCCCGCAGAGGCCGGACAACACCATTGATTCGGCCGACAACAAGGTTCTCGTCATCATCAACAACCACGTCTTCAAGGGCGGCACCGGAACCGAAGGTGTGTAATCCCCGAGTAATGGAGGTATAGAAAATGGGCGTAATAACAAGTGGATCATTCGCGAAGGCACTACTCCCGGGCGTTAAGGCCTGGTATGGGCAGGCCTACGATCAGTGGCCGGTGGAATTCACCGACCTTTTCGAGAAGCAAACCTCAACCCGTGCATGGGAGGAAGAAGTCGGGATAACGGGATTCGGCCTGGCGGCGATCAAACCGGAGGGTATGGGAATTGCGTATGACGAAAACTCACAAGGGTGGATCAGCCGCTACACGCATGTTGTCTACGCGCTGGGTTTCATAATCACCCGCGAAATGTATGATGACAACCTGTATGATACCATCGCGATGCGGCGGGCAAAGGCGCTGGCTTTTTCTATCCGCCAGACAAAGGAAGTTGTCGGGGCCAATGTGCTCAATAGAGCATTCAACTCCGATTATACCGGTGGTGATGGGGTGGAAATGTGCTCGGCGGTCCACCCAAATAAATCGGGTGGAACTTGGAGAAATGAGCTTTCCACCCCCGCCGATCTTTCCGAGGCGGCGCTGGAGCAGGCATGTATTGACATCGCCAACTTCACCACTGACCGCGGGTTGAAGATAGCCGTCAAGCCGTTGTCGCTCCACGTGGCAAATGGCCCCAATATGTTCGAGGCCGACCGGATCCTTTCCAACCCCAACAGGCCGGATACCGCCAACCGGGACATCAACGCTATTTTCAATCTCAAAATGTTCCGCAGGGTGTCAAGGTCAACCATTACTTCACCGATGCCGACGCCTGGTTCATCAAAACCAATTGCCCGGACGGGCTGAAGTATATGGAGCGCCGGAAAGACGAATTCGATACGGATAACGACTTTCCGACCGAAAACGCGCTGTTCAAAGCCACCAGCCGGTACTCTTTCGGCTGGACCGACCCCAGGGGCATCTTTGGTTCCCCGGGCGCGTAAATTGTAAACCATCCTGAACTTACAGGTATTCTCACAGACCCCACCTCGGGGTCTGTAAGGAAGGAGTAACTACCATGCCTATGAGCAATTATCCCAAAGGTTTTTCTGCAGGGCTCTGTGTCCAGAACCTGCCTATCTTAAACACCTATGCCGGGAACATCTTTTGGGTGGATTCCGGTGCAGGCTCCAACGGGAACAAGGGCACCTTCGCGCAGCCGTTTGAAACCCTCGATTATGCAGTGGGCCGATGCACCGCCAATAACGGCGATATCATTATATGTAAGCCTGGGCACACCGAGACTGTGACCGAGGCAGGAGGCCTGGATCTGGATGTCGCCGGTATCAACATTGTCTTTATGGGTGAAGGCGATGATAAGGCAACCATCCAGTTCACGACCGATGCCGATGCTGACATGGATGTGGATGCGGAAAATATAACCCTGATCAACCCGCGTTTTGTCGCCGGTATCGATGCTCTTACCGGGCCGATTGACGTCAATGCAGCCGATTTCACCATTAAAAATGCCGAATACCATGATGCTGAGGACAT
>CAYXDR010000343.1:0-3927 GCA_964463515.1 uncultured Desulfobacteraceae bacterium
CCTGTGTGAGGCTCTCACCGCTTTCCGCCGCCACTTCCCGAGCCAGCCTTTCGGCCCGTTCATTTCTAATGCTTAGTGCCATATGGCCTCATTATTCGAGCTGAAAAGGGTTGCATGCTGCTGCATAGAATATAGCAATTTTTATAGCATATATATGGATGGGCGTCAAGAGCAAATAAGAGGGGACGCCCTTTATATTTTTATATTCGCACTGGCCGTATCAAGAAGATTCATAAGTGAGGACCCGCGTTCGATGGCAATCTGTTCGCCTGGATGGGCACTCGCTAGGCACGGGATTTTTCTGCGGGAGGCCGGTGAGGCGTCTGTGCAGGAGCTGGATTTGAAGGTGTAGATAAGGAGAGCAAGAAATCCTCTATGTGGATGTGTTCGATCCCTTGGTAGGTTCCGCCTGCGGCCTCATCCATGGAAACGACCATTTTCGGGAAACCGTCCCGGATTTTCAGGAGGTTTCCGAATTCCCTGTCCCTGACCGAGTCGTCCGAGATCATGTAGGCCACCTGCACGTAAATGCGCTCCCCATACCTTTCACATACGAAGTCCACTTCCCGCTTTCCGAGTTGCCCTACTGTTACATCGTATCCAGCGGCCATGAGATGGACGAATACCAGATTTTCCAGGATCTTGTTGATATCGGTGGCCTTGAACCCAACCAGGGCGTGCCGGATGCCCAAGTCCTCGAAATAGTACTTTTCTCCAATCTCAAAGACCTGTTTGCCCAGAAGGTCATATCGAGGTGCACGCAGGACCAACATGGCATTGGTCAAATAAGAGAGGTAGTCGATGACCAGGTTATGAGAGACCTTTATCTTCTGGGACTTGAGGTATTGGCTGATCTTCCTGGCGGTGACCATGCCCCCGACATTCTCGGCCAGAAATCGGGTCAATCTCTGCAGAAAGGAGACATTCCGAATATCATACCGGCCAACAATATCCTTGAGCAGGATCGCATCGGAGATATTCCTGAGATACTCAAACACCACATCTTCTTCCAACTGCAGGTTCCTCAAATAAGGCAGTCCGCCGAATTTCATAAAGGCCCTGAAGCTTTCGCTACCCCTGTCCAATTTGTGAAACTGCAAGAATTCATTATAGGTCAGCCCGTAAATCTTTATTTCGACGTAACGGCCGGATAGATGGGTTGCAAGCTCACCTGAAAGGAGCTTGGCATTGCTGCCTGTTGCATAGATGTCCACATTGCCTTCGGCCTGCAGGCTTCTGAGAGCCCGCTCAAAGTCTTCAATCTCCTGCAATTCATCAATGAACAGATACAATCGGCGGTCAGGGTCGCGCCGGCTCTCTACATAATCCATAAGATCTTCCGCTTGGCGCACCGAGGCAAATTCATGGAGCTCCTTGTTCACGTAGATTTGCAGTCCATCCGGGTCTATCTCCGATATGCGATCCATAATCTGAAAAAGCATATAGCTCTTCCCCACACGCCGCTGCCCCACCAAGATTTTCATAATATCTTTACCTATATAGGGCGTGATGCGCTGCAGGTAGAATGGGCGCTCGATATACTGTGGGGTATACATGTCTTCTGCCTCCTTTTTGGCAGGTATGATTAATGAAGTGTCCAATTGTAGGCTGAATGTTGATTGTAGTCAACAAAAAGGGGAGGCTTGAGGAAAGGGGGCACCCTTTATATTTCTTTTGGAAAATCAACCTGAAAGATGCAAGGGAGAGGGTGCTGTCGCCATGGGTCGTCATCTGTCCTGTTCGGTCGGGAAAGGCTCCGGAAACCGATTACCTTTGTGGGCTTGAGAGGGAGTTCAAGTGTTCCCGGGCTAGGCCTGGCTTCATCCGCCGAACAGGTTTTCGAGCCAGCGGGCAAAGGAGACCGGCGGGAGAAAGCGCACAGGGTCCGGTCAATGAGGATGTCGGCTTGGAGGGATGGGTTGACCACGATAAGAGCCTCCGGCTGGTAGGCCTGGATGAGGCTTCTGGCCGAGCGGCTCAGTTTGGGGCGGATGTGAGAGGAAAACTTGGCCTCCACCAGCAGATCGGGTCTTCCATCCTCTACCAGGCAAAAATCGGCGCCTCAGGAACTGCGCAAGCAGGCTGAAGATATGCCGGCGAGGCCGGCGACGATCAGTGGCCCGAAGTGATCGAATAAAAGCAACAGATTGTGGTTGATGCCCTTGGAAAATTCCTTTAATATTTCACTGTGATAACGAGGAGGCAAGAGCGTCACCCGTTACGGCCCTTAACCCGTCACAGGGGTTCACAAATGAATAAACCCAAGAACCTCACAGCGCTCCCTCGTCCACTGCAGGAGATCTGCCGGCGTTACGACGTCGCCGACCTGTACGGGTTCGGGAGCCGAGCGAAAGAGATTGAAGACCTGATCAGCGGCAGGCAGGCTTCCCTGGAACAATCGACGTCGGACGTGGACATCGGCGTGCTTCCCGCAACAAGGGGCGAATGGAGTGCCGAAAAGCGGGTAAGATTGACCATCGAGTTGGAGGACTTGTTCCAGGTAGGAAGAGTGGACCTGGTGCTCTTGCCCGAAGCCGAGCCCTATTTGGCGCTGGATATCATTCGGGGGGCGTTGTTGTACACCCGCGATCCTGACAGCCAGGCGAGGTATGAACTGTTCGTGTTGAGAAGGGCCGGCGACCTTATGCCCTTCAAAAAGGAAAGAATGCGAATGATACTGGAAGAGGGCGCCCGATGACACCCACCCGTATTCGATCCGGCGTTGTCCTGGAGCGTATTTCCTGGGTCAGGGAGATGCTTCGTTCAGTAAGGACCCTGCCGCTTTCGACCTACGACGAATTTGTGTCCGATAATAGAAACGTCGCCTCTGCCGAGTCTTTTCTGCGCAGAGGCATAGAGGCCCTCCTCGATCTGGGACGCCATATCCTGGCCAAAGGGTTTGCGGTGGCTGTTGCCGAGTATAAGGAGATCGGCCTTCGACTGCATCATGAGGGCGTTCTTACCGAAGATCAAGCCGAGCTTTTTCGCGTGATTGCCGGGTATAGAAATCGGATGGTGCATTTTTACCACGAGGTGACCGACAAGGAACTCTACAACATCTGCACTCAGAATTTACACGATATTGAGGCCCTGCTTGAAGCCCTTGTTTCCTGGCTTCGCGCCCATCCCAAAAAACTGGACCGGCGGATCTGATAGGTCTTATTCGCGGGCCTACAGGGACCTTCACCGTCCCCCTTCGGGGAAGAAGTGGCAAGGCAATCAAGCGCTGAGGGAACTGGGCAGCGGCGCTCGTGGGACCTGTCAGGGGATCAGTGTTTCTGATTCTTGTATGCTCGTCGGGAGATCGGGGGCTTTGCCCTTCAATATCAGCTGTTTTTCAGCTTCTTGTTCATCTCTCCCATGACTTTTTCCAGCCTTGAAGTTTCCTCGAGTATGACTTCCACATATCGGCTTCCCTCCGAATCAGGGGCCATGGTCTTGGCCAGCCTTGTGACAAACCCACCCACCACCATGAGGGGATTTCTGATTTCGTGCATGACCGCCTGGAGAACCTCGGTGGCGGAGGATGGGCTTTGATCCAGGGTCTCCACGGTCGGCAGGGTTGCAGGGGGATTCGAGGAGCATTGGGCCAGCTTTTGGGAAATGCCCATGAGTGCGGCATTGGCCTTTTCCAGAAGCGTCACAATGTCGCCGTCACGATCCACCTGGATCTTGAGGTGAGCCCCGATTTCCTCCACCTCCTCAAAGACCAAAGAGACGAGCCGGTTGATTTCTTCAGTGGGGATGCCGGCCTTGCGGGCTGCGCGGGATATGGAGGAGGCCAGGCTCCCTTTACTTGAAGTCATCATTCTTGCAAGAAGGATTGCCACATCGCATACAAAGAGGAGCGGTTCCTCGGGCCGGGTTTCAGGGCGGTCGGTTTTTGTCCCTGCCTCCTGACAAATGATGATCTTTTCCGGAAAGGCC
>CAYXDR010000344.1:0-3918 GCA_964463515.1 uncultured Desulfobacteraceae bacterium
AGTATTTATGACATGGTCGGCACCATAGGAAAGCATCTTCTGCAGCCTCGCTTCGTTGATATCCACCGCGACGACGGTGCCCGCGCCGAGTGCTTTCGCTTCCTGGACAAGGTATTGTCCGACGCCTCCAACGCCAATGATGACCACATTGTCACCTGGCTCAAGTTGAGCCCTTTTCAGTGCCTGGTATGGGGTGGTTGCGGCATCCGCCACCACCGCCAGGGAATGCAGGGGGATTTCTCCCCGGTCTTTCACCGGACATAAATCGATGCTCGGCACCGGGATGTGGCTTGAAAAGCCTCCGTAAATCCCCAGGCTGTTGCCCGGCATTTTTTGATTCAGGCATCTATTTCCTCGTCCGGTCTTGCACAACAGGCAACGCCTGCAGGGCATGACCGCCGGGATAATGACTTCTTTGCCCACCCATGCTTCGTCACCTGCGACTACGGTGCCGGAAATTTCATGTCCGAGGGTTAAGGGGGGTGGGTTCACGGTAGGAACCTTGTCGTAAAAATAACCAAGATCGGTGTGGCATACACCGCAGCCTGCAATTTCCACCAAGACTTCATCCGATTTGAGCTCGGGCACGGGCAGGGTTTCCCTGCGGAAGCTTCCACCGGTTTCATCCTGCACCATCTGCCAGGTCGATATGCTGTCTGGTACCGGTTTCATTGGCTACCTCCTATTTTGAGTTACCATGAACTTCATTTCGGGCCGTCCAAAACGACGCGCCTTAAATCATTCCATAACCACCATCGACGCACAACAACTGGCCGGTGATATAATTGCTTTCATCAGATGCCAGAAATACGAAAGCCGGGGAAATGTCATGGGCCTCGGCGAAACGCTTAAGGAGAATTCGGTTCATATAGACTTCTTTGAGTTTTTCATCGGTGCGGATTTTTTCGGTCATATCGGTTGCTACTATACCGAGGGATATCACATTGGCACATATGCCGTGCGGAGCCAATTCCCTGGCCATGGATTTGGTCAGGCTTATAATGCCGCCCTTGGCAGCGCTGTAGTTGACCTGCCCTATGGTCCCAACGATACCTGCCACAGATGTGACATTGATTATCTTGCCGCTTTTTGCTTCCTTCATATGGAGGGCTGCGGCCTGGGTGCATAGAAAGGCACCTTTCAAATGGATATCTATGACCTCATCCCATTGATCTTCGGTCATTTTAAGCATCATTGAAGGCCGCGTGAACCCTGCATTATTGACAAGAACGTCGATTTGCCCGAATTTGTCCATGGCAGCCTCGGCGAGGCGCGCTGCACCCTCGCGGCGGGACACATCGGCCTGAACGGCGACGGCTTCGCTTCCGATGCCGTGGATTTCCGCCACCACTTCGTCTGCGGCCTTGCTGCTGGATGAAAAATTAACGATAATTCTGGCCCCTTCTTTTGCAAAGGCCAGTGCCACCGCCTTTCCCACGCCCCGGCTGCTTCCGGTGACAATGGCAACTTTACCCTCGAGTCGCATATGCGGTTCCTTTCCTAGAAGCGATAAAGTAGTTACAATGTAGCCATATTACCGCTGACTGTAAATAAACAGGGTCTTGCTGTCAAGAGAAATCAATGTTTTCTGGAATCCGGATATACACGGCCTTAAACACGAGGCAAGCCGCCTGGGGAATAATTGATTCCTGGATGAGAGCCGCGGATAAGAGGTGTTTTAAGTTGACCATGGTCTCCCGAAATTTGTATCCTGATTTAAAAACGCCTCATGGAACAGAACAGACGTGAATCAAATGCCGAGACCAATTCCAGTAAAAGCATCGATCGACCTGTGCCGCCTGCCAAGCGTCTATTTTAAAGCCCTCCTGGTTTTATGCCTGGTGTTGTCGGGATGCGCCCGCGAGGTTCATCGGACAGAAAAACCTTCAACACCCGCCGGATACGTCACGATCGAGCCGGATGCCCGGATCGAGCCAACGTTGAGGCCCTACAGGATCAACGGCGTAAAATATTATCCAATCCCCGACTCAGAAGGCTTTGTAGAGTACGGCGGTTTGTCGTGGTACGGGGGGAAATTCCACGGTAGACCCACAGCAAGCGGAGAAATTTATGATATGTACAAAAGGAGCGCGGCCCACAAAACCTTGCCGATGGGGACCTGGGTTCGGGTTGTCAATTTAACCAATGGCAGAGAGGCTGTTGTACGCGTAAACGACCGCGGACCATTCGTAAAAGGTAGGATTCTTGATCTTTCCTATGCCTCTGCAAAAGAGCTGGGCCTTATTGGCCCCGGCGTAGCCCGGGGTAAGGTGGTGGCACTTGCGCCTGAAGTTAAGGATGTTGGCCGCGTCGCCTCTCAAAAGCCGGTTGTGGATGTTTCATCCCTCCAAACCGGGTTGTTTTCCGTGCAGGTAGGGGCTTTTTTGAGCAGAAACTCCGCAAAGAGCCTGGCTGAAAAGCTGAAGGTTCTTTTCGATGATGTAACGGTAACAATGCACTCGGCAAAAGACGGTAAAATCGTTCACCGCGTAAGGGTGTCGCGCGCCAGGTCCATCTCAGAGGCCGAAAGAGTTGAGAGACGTCTTACCGCCATGGGATTCGCAGATGCATTCGTTGTACGACTATAAACGTTAAGATCTCTGGTCGGCCGAATCGTTTTAGAACGTGGTTGAGGCTGCTAGCGGTTTGCATTCATCTTGTTGCGGAGAACTCCCGAAGTCTTGAAAACCACCACGCGCCTTGCTCTGAGTTGCAGGTCCTCTGTGGTTTGAGGATTTCTGCCCCGCCTGGCGGTTTTGTCTTTCACTACAAATTTTCCGAACCCGCTTACCAGAAGATCTTCACCCTCTTCAAGACGGCTTTTTACAATCTCCAGCAGCGTTTCTACAACGGACCTGGATTGCTTTTTGCTTAGCCCTACTTGATTATAAACATTCGTTATAATGTCTTCTTTTGTAAGCGCCACGGCAGTCCTCCTGATGCAATGTGAAAAATACTGTCATTTCAGATTGTTTGACGCCCAAATATGGACCAAGGCGCAAACCGTGTCAAGATTTTTTTTTGCCGGCCAGTTTCTCCCTTAACTTTTGACTGACGATGCCTGGTACCAGGCCGCTTACATCTCCACCCATGCTTGCGGCCTCTTTTATTATAGTGGAGCTGGTATAGAACCATTTATAGTCTGTCATCAAAAAAATTGACTGTACGTTGCGATTGAGTTTCTTGTTCATCAATGCCATCTGAAATTCGGTTTCGAAGTCGGACATGGCCCGCATGCCTCTCAAGATGACCGTCGAGTTCCTGCTTACGGCATAGTCCACCAGCAGGCCGTCGAAAGCATCCACTTCCACACGGTCTTCACTGTGCAGGACGTCTTTTATCATGCAAAGGCGTTCAGACAGGCTGAACAGGGGTACCTTGTTAGGGTTGTTGAGAATTGCCACGATGAGCCTGTCGAATATTTTCAATCCGCGGTTGATCACGCTCAGGTGCCCGTTGGTGATGGGGTCGAAGGTTCCTGGATAGATTGCTGTGTCTTCTTTCATCGTTTGTCCTCGTGGAAAAAAATGGAAATTCTTGTATCGCCGTATGTTTTCTCCTTGAAAGGAATCAACCCCTTGATAACCGTGGGTGGGGGTTCGCTTTTCGAACTCTCCGCCACTATGCAGGCATCCGGTACTAGCATGTCACCGGCTCTGAGCCGAAGCAATACGGGCTGTATCAGACCGCTTCGGTACGGCGGGTCCATGAACGCGATATCAAAACGCCCGGAAATGTGAGGATGTTTTCCAAAATCTATATTCGCTACGAGATCAGCTTTGACAACTGAAGTCATATTTTCAAGCGCCAACAGAGAGATGTTCCTCCTGATCAGTGCAACCGCCTGTGTGGAATAATCCACGAAGACTGCCCGGACCGCTCCCCGGCTGACTGCATCTATTCCAAAGGCACCTGTTC
>CAYXDR010000345.1:0-3893 GCA_964463515.1 uncultured Desulfobacteraceae bacterium
TAGCGACCCCGACCCCGAGGGACATCGTTATTTTGACTTTTTACGAGGCCATCAATAGATAGCTTTTGAGAAGTTTCAGCTCGCCAAACCGGTTATTAACTTTTAGCCAAAAGGAGGATGTCATGAAAAAGAGTATAATGGTTGTTTTCTTTGTTATCGGGATCCTTGCGCTGCTGACAGGTCCCACTATGGGCGCGGATTGGCCGAAAAAACCCGTTAAACTCATCATAAATTTCTCAGCCGGAGGGACGACTGACGTGGCCGCGCGGTTAATGGCCTCCAAAGTTTCGGAAATTCTGGGAGAAGCAATCGTATGTATGAACAAGGCGGGAGCCGGAGGTACCCTGGGCGTAAGTGAAGTGGCAAGAGCCAAGAATGACGGCTATACAATAGGGACATGTAATATGCCCGCCGTCGCCATCGTTCCTCAAATCAGATCAGTTCCATACAAGCCTTTCGAGGACCTGGTTCAAATTGCAGCCGCCATGCCCTACGAGTACGGGCTCATGGTGCGGGGAGACGCCCCGTGGAAAACCTGGGAGGAATTCGTTGACTATGTGAAGAAAAACCCGGGAGAAGTCAGCTACGGAAGTGTAGGCACGGGAACGACCAATCATCTGGTCACCGCACGCATTGGAAAAGAGCTTGGCCTGGATTGGAAGCATGTTCCTTTCCAGGGTGGCGTAAAAGAAACCGCCGCTCTTTTAGGCGGCCACGTGGACATGATCAACAACACGACCGCTTCGGTTGCTTCCTCCATCAGAGCCGGAAAAATAAGGGTATTGATGGTGACAAGCGAGGACCGCTTCAGCCTTTGCCCCGATGTGCCCACCATGAAAGAAAAAGGTTTCGACTTTTCGCAAATTTCCTACATGTCCATAGTTGCTCCCGCCGGCATACCCGAGGCGGCCAGGACCAAACTCGAAGCGGCATTCAAGGCGGCCGCCTCTGACGAAGCGGTGATAAAGGGAACCGCAAAACTGGATATGCATCCTAAGTTTATTCCAGGGTCCGAATACCAAGCTCTTCTGAAAAATCTCGCTGAAGAGTGGGGCGCCCTGCTCCCTGAACTCGGCGTAGAAATTAAAAAATAAAACCGCAACAGCGGAGCAGGGTTTTCCCTTGCTCCGCTCTGGGGTTCAAAATGGTTAAAAATCGAAAAGATTTTAAAATTGCTTTAGGGTTCATCGTTTTTTCACTTTTCTGTCTCTTTTACCTCATACCAACCCAAGTGGGCCCTTTGACCCGGCCCGAATCGCTTATGCCGGTTATAATGGTGGGTTTCATCCTTCTCCTGGCCGTTCTCATGCTTGTCAAATCCATACATTCAGAAGAAAAAGGGGAAGAAAAGCACCATAAGAAAAGCGATAAGGTGGATTCAAATCGCCTTGCTCTTCCTACCGTTATCATCATCATGATTATGCTAGCATGGCTTATGAATTCTATGGGCTTTCTACTCTCATCTTCCATTGCCATGATTGCTTTATTCCTGATTTTTGGTATCAGGAACATAAACCAAATCATATTAATTACTGCTATTACTATAGTTGTACTTTACATATCTTTTGATAAATTTTTTATTTCACCGCTTCCCGTCGGGACCCTCGTCGAGAAGGTACTGGGTTGAGGAGTTTAAACATGCTGGAAGTACTTGCAAATGCAGCTGCAACTTCTCTGACGATCAGCAACTTTTTCGGTGCCGCCCTGGGAATCTTCCTGGGTACATTGCTGGGAGCCATTCCAGGTTTGAATGGAACCATGGCCATAGCCTTGTTGATTCCCTTGACCTTCACCTGGACGCCCCTTTTCTCGATCGCCATGCTGATCGGGTGCTGGAAAGGCAGTGTCTACGGGGGTTCCATTTCAGCTGTTCTCCTGAACGCGCCCGGAACTCCGGAGGCCGCCGCCACGGCACTGGACGGCTACCCTCTCACAAGGCAGGGAAAAGCGGGAAAAGCTTTGAAGATGGCCCTTTATGCTTCGGTCATCGGGGCATTGATAAGCGATATTTTATTGTTCGGTGCCGCGCCCCCGATTGCCGCCCTAGCTCTTATGTTCGGCCCGCCGGAGCTGGCCATGCTCATACTGTTCGCCCTGGTCGTGGTCGCCGGCACCGGGAATGACTCTCATATCAAGGGGCTTTTGTCCACCGCCCTTGGGGTGTTGCTTGCTTCCGTGGGGCTCGATCCCATAACCACCCAGAGACGGTTCACCTTTGGAAGCCTTGACCTCGATGCAGGCATCGAACTCCTCGCCATGCTGATCGGGCTGCTCGTCATGTCTGAGGTGCTGCTCCAGATGGAAGAAGGATGGGAGCAAGCTCCGGGAAAATCCATTGTAAAATCAACAGATAAAAACGACTTCAGGGTGACATGGCCCGAGCTCAAGCGATGTTTAGGGACCATATTTCGTTCAAGCCTTCTGGGCTCTTTCTGCGGCGCCCTTCCGGGAGTCGGCAGCATCACGGCTGCTTTCATGGGCTATGACCAGGCACGGGCCACGGCGAAAAATCCACAGGATTTCGGTAAAGGCGAACTCAAAGGCGTGGCGGCCCCTGAAGCTGCCAACAACGCGGTATGCGGCGCGGGGCTGATTCCCATGGTGACGCTGGGAATTCCCGGGGCCCTTTCTGTGGCCGTTATCATGGGGGCTTTCATGATCCACGGCCTGGCGCCGGGGCCCATGCTCATGGTCGAGCATCCTGAAACCATCTACGGAATGTTCATGATCCTTATCATATCGGATTTCTTCATGTTGGTCATTCCACTTCCCATCATGAAGCTCGGCCAGAAGGTGATCATGGTCCCCCGCTCCTACCTTTTCCCTGTCATCCTTATCCTCTGCTGCGTGGGGGCCTATGGCACACAGCAGAGTCTTTTTGATGTTAAGGTTATGGTTTTCTTCGGCATTATCGGTTACTTGCTGAAAAAATGGGGACTCAGCCCTGCTGCTTTGTTGATCGCTTACATTCTGGGACCAATGGTGGAAGTCTATCTTCGCCAGTCGCTCAAAATGTCCGGCGACGATCCGACGATATTCGTTACCCGTCCCATCGCCTTGCTGTTTCTGGTGTTGACGGTGGCTGTCATCATCTGGATAGGCTGGAGGAAGAAAAAAACATCTAAGGTGGTTTCGAACTAGATTTCATTAATTAAACAAAGGAGATAATTTCATGTATTCAAGGGTTTATCCAACCGGGGTGGTACGCTACGATCCCGAAAAATCTTGGGGCGGCTTGACCCTCGTCCCTTCCACGTTCGGTTTCGGAAACTGCGTCGCCAAGGGTGCTGCTTTGTATGACATGAACGGCAACACCGTTCAGAGATGGGAAGGTTTGTACGGCATTTTTGACAACAAGATGCTCCCAGGAGGAGATATCATCGGATGCTCGAAGTTTGCCAAAGGCTACTGGCTTGACGGCGTTAATGTTATCCAGAAGGACTGGGACGGAAACGATGTATGGGTATTCGACAGAAGCGACCAGATCCCGGACAAAGAAACCGGGGAATTGTTCTGGAGCGCGCGTGCCCACCATGATTTTCAACGGGAAGGCTCACCCGTTGGGTATTACAGCCCCGGGCAGGAGCCCAAAAAACGCGGTAAAACACTTGTGAATTCCACTGAAACCCGGGACCTTCCGGATTTGTCTCCATACCCCGTAGCAGACACAAAAATCATCGAGGTCGATGAAGAGGGAAATATCCTGTGGAAATGGAGCGTTTATGATCACTGGGATCAATTGGGCATAGAGCCCATAGCCAAGGCCGTACTCTACTACTATGCCAAACCTCACGGCGGGGCCGATTATGTTAAGGAGATATACTGCAACAACATCAATTATGTCGGCCCGAACAAATGGTACGATGCCGGGGACGAGCGTTTTCATCCCGACA
>CAYXDR010000346.1:0-3877 GCA_964463515.1 uncultured Desulfobacteraceae bacterium
AACCGGCGATCCCCTTCAACGGGAGTTGTAGACAAAGCCGCGCCCCCATCCCTGTCGAACAGGCTCGAAAAGATTTCCTTCGCTTTGAGGTGTGGAAAAAAATCTTCGGATATGTAAGACGTTCTAAAATCAAACAGATGTCCTCTCTGCCCGATTCTTTCAGGGAAACGGACATATGTACCGCTTCCGACCACTTTCTCTATCAGCCCCCGTTCTTTCAGTAATTCGAACGCCTTATGAACAGTAACCTTGTTACAGGAAAACTCCGACGCCAGGCGCCGAATGGACGGAATTTTACCTCCGGGCCTATATTTACCGTCCCGGATATCGCTCTCTATACGTTCTGCAATTCTTTTAAAAAGGCTCATGGCAAAATCTTTGTTGACAATTGCCGGACACTTTGGCTATTGTACTATTACGCTTGCAAGGCGTATTAACTCTTTCGGTTAAAAGTTTACAATAAATTCTGACTGAAAAATATAGCACAGAGAGACCCTAACCGCAAAAAGTCCCGTCAAGCCCGGGCTATGGAGGACAGAGTATTAACGGTCGGGCAAGGCCGGACCTACAGGAGGTACATCGATGAAAGACAGGGAGCGTGTAAACAAGGGGTTCGCCGAGATGTTCAAAAACGGCGTCATAATGGACGTTACCAATCCGGAACAGGCTAAAATAGCCGAAGATGCCGGGGCATGCGCGGTCATGGCGCTCGAAAGAGTCCCCTCGGATATCCGCGCCGACAAGCAGGTGGCCCGCATGAGCGACCCGGCCATGATCGAACGTATAATGGCCGCGGTCTCAGTTCCGGTCATGGCCAAGGTCAGAATAGGCCATTTCATGGAAGCGGCCATACTGGAGGCCTTGGGAGTGGATTTCGTGGATGAAAGCGAAGTCCTCACACCGGCCGATGAAAACAACCACGTGGAAAAGACAGGCTTTTCGGTGCCCTTCGTGTGCGGTGCCCGCAACCTGGGAGAGGGACTCCGGAGAATCCACGAAGGCGCGGCCATGCTCAGAACCAAGGGGGAGGCCGGCACAGGGAACGTAGTCGAAGCGGTGCGGCACATGCGTACAATAAACGAAGAAATAGAAATTCTTGAAAGCCTCACGGAATTACAGATGAATGAGAAAGCCGTAGAATACCGCGTGCCGCTGGATCTGGTAAAAGCAACCCGGGAAGCCGGCCGTTTCACGGTGGTCAATTTCGCCGCAGGCGGGATAGCGACTCCCGCGGACGCAGCCTTGATGATGGCCCTCGGTGCTGACGGAGTGTTTGTGGGAAGCGGCGTGTTCAAATCCGAACATCCTGCAAAAACCGCAGCAGCCATCGTCCAGGCCGTGATCCATCACGACGACCCGGCGAAGCTCGCCGAAATTTCAAAGGGCCTCGGGGCGGCTATGCTCGGGCTCGAAATCGGCACACTGGAAACAGTTATGGCAGCCAGAGGTATTTGATGAAAGTCGGTCTGCTCGGTCTGCAGGGGGCCTTCCGGGACCATATCAGGCACCTTTCGGCACTGGGGGTGGACTATATTGTCGTGAAAACCCCGGAGCACCTTCAACTGGTAGACCGGCTCATCATACCCGGGGGTGAAAGCACGGTCATGCAGAAATACCTGAAGGATTTTCTAATCGAGGGTCCTCTGTGCAAACGCATCTCTGCGGGGATGCCGGTTTGGGGGATATGTGCGGGAAGCATTGTGCTGGCCGAAACGGTTGACGGCGCTCCCGGACCAATTTGCGCCCTTGCGGTCGACGCGCAAAGAAACGCCTATGGCAGACAGGTGAAAAGCTCCGTGGTTGAAATTGACATCCCGCTGCTTGATCGAAAGAACTTCTCCGCTTTTTTCATACGGGCGCCGCGGCTTTCTCCTAAAGGTAACGACCTGCATATTCATGCCGTTTCCGGGCCAGACCCGGTTTTCATCCAGTGCGGATCAGTCATGGCCACGACCTTTCATCCCGAGTTAACCGACGACTCGGCGTTTCACCGGCATTTTCTGGAAATTTGATCATCACTGCCCCGAAAAATCCGGAACACGCCTTATTTCCCACCCATGCCGGCACAGAAAGCCTGTGAATAAAATGAATTTGCAGGGAGGACTTTCGGCCCTACCACTCACCTGTCTTCGAACGGGTCCAGAGGGAGCTTTCCCGCCTTGATCCGAAGCCAGTTCGCGCCGCGAAGCACAGGCCCCCTTCTCAACAGATGTCCCACCATCTTGTGTTTTCCCGGAAAATCCGTAAGGGAAAGACCTATTGCAATGGTCAAAAGCCCCTGCCCGGGAAGAAGCAGCATAGCCAGGCCCATCAGGATGAAAAGCACTCCTGTTACGTTTTTTACGGCTATATAAGTGCGACGGATAAAGGGGTTTGAAATTTTCCGTGAAAAAGGTTTATACCTGGATGAAAAGTAGTCCCGCGGGAGAAAAATGATGCCGGCGATACCCAAAAGCACCCCCGCAACCAAGGTTGCCAGCGAAATGACAAACATCCATTCCAACAGCCGTTGATGTATTTCTATACAATAGCGCACTTCTTCGAACATATCTCTCCTGTCCGGCGTAGCCGCCGGGTGTTCACATGTTTTTCCTTAGAAAAGAAAAACTGTGTTTACAACGATTTCTGCTGCTTTTCAATGCCAAAAATCCCCGGAATTTCCACACGAGATGGAACAGGCCATTGCAAGCCCTATGCTTTTAGAGTAAGTTTTTGCCGGCGGTTTCCGTTTAGCCGAAATTTTAAAAATCTTTGGCTGGGTGTTTCCGAATGGAAACCCGCTGGATGTTTTTCACGTGGAAAGGATTTTCACTTTTGGCTGAACCGCCCTCCTCTTCATCATTGGTTTCCTGGCGCCGCACACTCCTGTTCACGGCTATCGCACAAATGTGCGCCATGATCGGTTTTTCAAGCGTCTTTCCTTTCCTGCCGCTTTACGTACATGAACTGGGCAGCAGCCTTGGTATAGACGAAGGCATGCTTGCCGGGCTGGTCTACTCCGGCCAGGCGTTTACGATGATGCTTGCATCCCCTATCTGGGGTTCACTGGCGGACCGCTACGGAAGGAAACTTATGGTCGAAAGGTCCATGTTCGGCGGGGCTCTGCTGCTGGGGCTTATGGCCTTTGTAAACTCCGCCGAGCAGCTGGTGATTCTGAGGATGATCCAGGGCATGATAACAGGTACTATAGGTGCCGCCAACGCTCTGGTGGCCGGAGTCGTACCGAGGCAACGGATGGGTTACGCGATGGGACTCCTGCAGGTAGCTGCGGGGGCTGGACTCGCCGTGGGGCCGCTTATCGGCGGAGCCACAGCAGACGCCTTCGGCTACAACGCGGCATTTTATGTGACTGGAGCCATGCTTTTTGTCGGTGGAGCTGTAGTCCTGTTTGGAGTGAGGGAGCAATTCACTCCCCCTCTTTCACCCGGCAAACCCGGCTTCGGTTTTCTTGCCGAATGCCGGGGGATACTCATCTCTCCGAATGTATCTGCCACATACGCCATGCGATTTATAAACCAGCTCAGCCGGATGATAATTATCCCGGTTCTTCCGCTGCTGATAATAACCATCTCCGATAACGCTTCCAGGGCCAACACCCTCACCGGGCTGGTTGTTGGCATGGCATCGGGGGCGGCCACCCTCGCCGGCCTTACCCTTGGAAGAATCGGAGACAGAGTCGGGTACAGGAAAATACTGGTTGCCTGCAGTATAGGCGCAGGGCTTTTGTTTTTACCCCAGTCGCTCGTAACCAGCCCGTGGCAATTGTTGGTGCTTCACACCCTTGCCGGTGCAGCCGCAGGCGGTATAGTCCCTGCTATAAGCGCACTGCTCGCCTCCTATACCCGTCCGGGTCAGGAAGGAGCTGTTTACGGTCTTG
>CAYXDR010000347.1:0-3866 GCA_964463515.1 uncultured Desulfobacteraceae bacterium
ATGAAAATCCTGATAAGGTGGCCGAGTGGCTGAAGTAACAACCATCTGATCCATCATCAATCGGCCCCGGCCTGGCATCCAGGCCGGGGCTGTCATTTTGTTCTTTCCCTCCTGGCTCCTGCTTCGATATCAAGACAATTCACCAAATTTTTTGACCCGGCCTCGATGTGTGATTATTGTTAACAGTAAGGGTACGTGGGCCTCGTATCATAGCGCGCATCGTTGATCGGCGCGTTGTTTTCCAATACCAAGATGTGATGGAAAGGAGAAAGCTATGGGGAAATTTTTCAGCAAGACAGAAAGAACCGCTCGGAGGTTTTTGCCGGTTATGGCAGGGGCCGTCGCTGCGGTGATATTATGGACCGGTTTACCTGCTTCGGCGGATAAGGGCTTTCCGGGCTCATTCGCGGATCTTTCGAAGAAGGCAAGCCCTGCAGTGGTGAACATCAGCGCGGTTAAAATCGTAAAATCGCATGGCGGAATGCCGATGCCGTTCGGCGGGGATGATCCGTTCAAGGATTTCTTTGAATTTTTCTACCGTGACAGGCAGCCCAGGGATTTCAAACAGCAGAGCCTGGGTTCCGGATTTATTGTTGACAAGGACGGCTTCATCCTGACG
Organism: uncultured Desulfobacteraceae bacterium; assembly: GCA_964463515.1. Lineage (GTDB taxonomy): Bacteria > Desulfobacterota > DSM-4660 > Desulfatiglandales > Desulfatiglandaceae > CAYXDR01. The sequence goes on from CAYXDR010000347.1 coordinate 620, forward strand.
AACAATCATGTCGTGGAAAGCACCGACGAGATAAAGGTCAAGCTCGCCGACGGCCGGGAATTCGATGCAGAGATCGTCGGCCGGGACCCTAAGACCGATCTGGCCCTTATTCGAATCGAGTCGGAAGATGACCTGCCCGCACTTACGCTCGGAGATTCGGAAACAGCGGAAGTCGGCGATTGGGTTATTGCCATCGGGAATCCGTTCGGCCTTGGTGACACGGTGACGGCTGGAATCGTAAGCGCGAAATACAGGCAGATAGGAGCCGGATCTTATGACAATTTTATCCAGACAGACGCTTCCATCAATCCTGGAAACAGCGGCGGTCCTCTTCTCAACACGGAAGGTGAAGTCATCGGAATCAACACGGCGATTTTTTCCAGGTCCGGCGGGAATATCGGGATCGGATTTGCCATCCCGATAAACATGGCTAAGGACATACTGCCTCAGCTCAAAGAAGGCAAGGTGGTAAGGGGATGGCTGGGGGTGATGATTCAAGAAGTCACCCCTGAACTGAAGGAAAAATTGGGTCTGAGTGACATGCAAGGCGCCCTTGTGGCTGATGTTACCAGCGGCGGGCCTGCTGAAAAGGCCGGGATAAAACGCGGCGATGTGATCGTGGGTTTCAACGGAAAGGAAATCGAGGAAATGAAAGAACTGCCTTTCCTTGTTGCTAGCAGCCCTGTCGGTTCCGAAGCCAGCGTGGAGATCGTTCGAAACGGCAAGCATATGACCGTGACGGTGACCTTGGGAAGATTGAGCGACGAAGAAGAAGGCGCTCCTGTCGAAACCCGCCTCGAACTGGGGATGGGCCTGGAAACTTTAACCCCTGAAAAGGCTGGAGCCATGGGTCTTGCCGGCACCGAAGGAGTGGTTGTGACTCAGGTGTCACCTGGCTCCCCTGCCTCCGAGGCAGGTGTCAGACCGGGGGATGTCATTATCGAGGTTGACCAGAGGCCTGTGAAGAATATCGAAGAGTTCGAGGCCGCCGCCTCCGAGTTCAAACCCGGAGATACGATGCTCTTGCTGCTCAAGCGGCGGGGTGCCACCCTTTTTATCACTATGAAAATTCCCGAATAATTTGGATTGCGTTTTCATCCGGCCGCCTTTGGAAAACAAAGGCGGCCGGAATGAAGAAAAACGGCTGGCTTGGATTTTTTCCGGTTCCATCAATGCCGGCCGTTTCTATCTTTCAGGAAGCGCGTTTCTGCGGGCTGCAGACGCGCTTGTGTTGTTTGTTTATTGACAAGTCCTACCATAATTGTATAACGTTACATCCCTTTAGTGGGTTGCCATCCGTGCGCCCTATATTTCCACTACGGCGGCTCTCGACGCCGGCAGACAGACGGTGAAGACAGATCTATGAAACGGGCAATTACCTCTTTGAATTGTTTTTTCGGTTTAACATGGAGCCTCGTGTTCTTATTGCTCCTGTTGGGGATTCAGCCTGCAGATGCATCGTGGTTGATGGATGCTCGAAAATTCCATACCTCGGCACACGGGCAGATGTCATGCGTCGACTGCCATTACGAAGAGGCGGAGAAGGACCTTCATCCTGATCCTTCGAATGTCACTGGAGCGCCCGGGGACTCTTTCGATTTCGAGACCTGCATGATGTGCCACGACTATGTTATGGACGATCTGGAGGAAGGCATTCACGGGTCGCGAAGAATCGAAGATGCCGGCAGATACCAAAACTGCCTGAAGTGCCATGATCCCCATCATCAACCGAGGCTGGGAGATAATCGCATAGGGGACTTTGATCCTGAAGTCCCCAGGCACGAACAGTGCGGCGCCTGCCACGAACAGGAGTCCGCCCTTCCGGAATTCTCGGATGAAGACAAAGTGTGCGCCTCCTGCCATGTACAATCCACTTGGCCGGTGGGAGAGGCGGCCGGAGCTGGAGCGGACGTTCCTCTTCTGCCGGAAATCAGGAAAGCCTATCATCAGGCGGGCAGCAAGGACGCGGAGATCGAGACAACGCCTCTTTGTATGCACTGTCACATGGACGGAGAGGGGACAGCCAAAAAGGTTACCGAAAAATGCGTCGGGCTTATTTCGCAAGAGCAGTACTTGAAAAGCCCTCATACGAATATCGATTGCGCGGGTTGCCATGCTGATGCGGACGAACTCAAGGCGGATATGTACAGCGGTACCCCGCACGCGGATGTAGGCTGCATCACCTGTCATCCGGAAGCCGCAAGATCACCTCATGATATGCAGAGCTCCGGGGATTGCCTGGACTGCCACGATCCTCATCACGATGAGAAGAAGGCCCACGATGCCCATATCAATGTTTCCTGCGAAGCCTGCCATCTCCGCGGGGTAACCCCGGTGAAGCCGGAAGGTTCTGATCGCGTGATTTGGAAGACCGAGCGGGCCCCCGGTGAAAATCTCGATATTCATGATATGTTGATGTATGAAGACACGGAACAGTGCACACGCTGCCATGTATCCGGAAATTCTGTCGGCGCGGCGTCCATGGTGCTTCCTGCAAAGAGTTTTATATGCATGCCTTGTCATGCGGGCACTTTTTCGGTGGGTGATACAATAACGGTCGTTGCTTTGCTCATATTCATCGCCGGGGTAGTGATGTTTTTTGCCTACTGGACGTCCGGTTCCATTGCCCAGGGCGGCGAAACGCCTGTGTGGAAAAAGATCGGTTTCATGGTTTCATCGGCGCTGGATGCACTGTTTTCGTCCAGGATCGTTCCCATTGTCAAGGCCTTGTTTTTCGATGTGCTTCTGCAGCGGCGGTTGTACCGTCTTTCGCCCCTGAGGTGGCTCATACACGCACTCATTTTCTTCCCATTTCTGTTCAGGTTCCTGTGGGGTCTCGTAGCGCTTTTGGGTAGCCTCTGGACGCCTGGTTCAGGTTTGATATGGGCTATGATAAACAAGAATCATCCCGCAGCCGCATTGCTTTTCGATCTCACCGGCCTCCTGATCCTGGTCGGCATCGCGCTCGCTTTGATAAGGGGCTTTGTGTCCAGGGCCGAAGGCGAGGCCGAGGGTGTGCCCCGCCAGGATTGGATCGCACTGGTGCTGATAGCGGCGGTAGTCTTGATTGGTTTTCTGGCCGAAGGGTTGCGCATAGCCGTTACAGGATGGCCTGACGGCTCAGGATGGGCTTTTGTCGGCTATATATTATCATTGGTGTTCTCATGGGCATCCGGAGCGTATCCATTCATATGGTATCTGCATGCAGCGCTTGCGGGAGCTTTCATCGCTTATATTCCTTTCAGCC
>CAYXDR010000348.1:0-3860 GCA_964463515.1 uncultured Desulfobacteraceae bacterium
TAGGCTACGTTGCATGGGTTTACGAGAAGGCCTACAGCGTCGATTTCGATCCCGAAGAAAGAAAATCCCAACAAAACGGTTGCACAGGAGCACAAAAGGCTTACTGCATCAACAACATCGCATCCATCATTAAACACACTTCTTTAACCGCACGCGTTTCTTTTGCGGCCCAGCAAGCCTCGATGTCGGAAAGGGCCGAACCGCGAAGCCAATGACGCTGGCAGGCCAGGCCGAAGTTGCCTCCCCCGCCCGGCGCATCCGCTCACAGGACAGGCGCGGTGGGTTTCATCTCAACTTTCCTAAGCGCAGTCATGGCCGCTGTCACCATCCCTGAGAGATCCGCGATATTGCTTGGAATTACCAGCGTATTGGACGCCTTGGCCAATTTTCCGAATTCATTGACATATTGTTCCGCCACGCGCAGGCTTGCCGCATCCGGTCCACCCGGCATTTGCAACTGCTTGGCAATGGTGCTCAATCCCTCGGCGGTAGCTTGCGCAACCGCAAGGATTTCCCTGGCCTGGCCTTCCGCCTCGTTGATCCTCCGTTGTTTCTCTCCTTCGGAACGTAGGATTGCGTCCTGGCGGTCCCCCTCGGCGCGGTTGATCGTGGACTGCCGATCGCCCTCGGATCGGGCGATTGCGGCCCGCTTTTCCCTTTCGGCGGTCATCTGGGCTTCCATTGCTTTCTTGACCGATTCAGGGGGCACGATATCCTTGACTTCGTAGCGTAGCACCTTAACCCCCCATGCCTGGGCGGCTTGATCGATGGATTCCACCACCTGGCTGTTGATTGTTTCACGCTCTTCAAATGTTTTGTCGAGATCGATTCGTCCTATACAGGATCGGAGAGTCGTCTGGGCAAGCTGAGAGGCAGCTACGCGATAATCGCTTATACCGTATGCCGACAGCTTGCTGTCCACCACCTGTAGATAAATCAAGCCGTCTACTTCAACAGTGACGTTGTCTTTGGTGATACAGGTCTGGCTTGGAATGTCGAACACCTCCTCTTTCAAGGTAAACCTGTAGGCCACCCTGTCCAGAAACGGCAGGAGAACATGGAACCCGGCACCAAGCGTACTGCTGTACTTGCCCAATCGTTCCACAATCACCTCGCTTTTTTGCGGGACGATCACCGCTGCCTTCAATACAACGACGATGATCAATACAGCGAGCACTACTGCGGCAATAAGCGTCTCGTTCATGGTAACTCCTTCCGGCTAATTGATTTTACGTACGAAGAAGACCTGGCGGGAGTCGGCTGCGTATCGTTCGATTTCAACCGTAGCGCCGGCCTCGATTGTTTCTTCAGCCACTGCATCCCAGGAAGTTCCCCGATACTGGATCCGGCCGGAATTTTTGGGCGTAATGGTTTTGAGAACCGTGACATGCTTCCCATGGGGAAAATCGTCGAAGCCCACGTCGGTTTTGTCCGTGGACACCCCTCGAAAGACCTGCATTAGCGATTTGCGCAGCAGAAGCAAAGAAGCAATGGATACCACGATAAAAGAGAGTATCTGATGGGTCAGGCTCAGATCCCATAGTAACAAGGCCCCGGCGGTTGCCAGACAGCCCGCTCCGAAAAACAGAACCACAAAGCCGGGCAGGGACAACTCAAGCAGGGCGAGTGCAATACCCAGCAGAAACCAAATCAACCAGGGGGCTATCAGTGAGTCCATCCTCTAAAATTTATCCTTTGGGCTGGGTGTGCAAACGGGAATGAAAACTTTTTCGATGTAAGCGACTATATGCTTTTGGATCTTTCAAGTCAAAAAAAAATTTTTTTAGCGGCGGTGGAAATGATCCCAACCGGCCGCGTCGACAACCTGTTCCTCGGAATCTTTCACAAGCACAATTCTTGCTTCCTCATCGGTGAGCCTGCCTATTTTGGCCACTGGAGTGCCCGAAACCCCTGAAACGATCTCGGCAACGGCCCCGGCGTGTTGCGGCGGGCATGTTATCAAAAGTTCGTAATCGTCGCTTGTTCCCAGAACCAGGGAAACAGGCTCGCATTTCAGAATTTCGGCGGCGCGGCGCAGGCAGGGCCGCACCGGAAGATTTGCCGCATAAATTTTTGCGCCTACGTGGCTTTCCGAGCATATATGCCCCAGGTCCGCAGCCATTCCGTCGCTGGTATCTATCATGGCACTGGCATATTCCCGGTCAGCCACCGATTTCCCTTCAAGGGCACGATGAACCGGGCGCAGGTAGGATTCTTTCAATTCCACTGGTGTTTCACCGTCCCAGCGATTTGCATGGAAAAGGCGAAGGGCGGCCCCGGCTTCGCCGGGAAACCCCGTCACCAGTATCGAATCCCCCGGCTTTGCGCCCCGACGGGTTACCGCCCTGCCCTGGGAAACCGAACCGACGACGGTAATGTCTATAAACTGACTGGAACTGACGGAAGTAATGTTTCCACCGATTATGGAGGCATTTAATCGGCCGAGCTCCGAAATGAAGCCTCTGTAGATGTCTTCTACCTCGCACACATCCGTTTCCGGTCTTAACCCGAGAGAGACCAGTGCATACAGGGGCATTCCACCCATGGCGCCTATATCACTGATGTTTTGCGTCATGGCACGTCTTCCCAGGTCATAGGGCCGGATAATCGAGGGCAGGTAATGACGTCCCTCGACCAGGCTGTCGCAGGTCACCAGCATTTCATGCCCGGAAGGCGGCAGAAAAACCGCGCAGTCGTCTCCGATTTCCGGTCCGGCCGGCCGGGAGTCGTCGCGGCCGGCTAGAAGCCACTCGCGAATTTTCGCAATCAGTCCGAACTCCCCGATATCTTCCACCTTTTTTCCCATGGTCAAAACTCCTACGGCTTTCGCATAAAAAGGCTGCAAAGGATGGTTACGGCCACGATGGTTACAGCTACCAGGGTAAAACCAGTATGAAATCCATAGCTGTCAATCAGCAACCCGATAATAGGGGCAGCCACTCCGCTTCCGCCGCGGCTGCCGAAATAATAGATTCCAAGGACTGTAGAGCGTCTCCTTCGTGGAATATTCGTGATTACATAAGTTTCCACTATCGGGAGGTTGAGGTTTTGACTCATTCCCACAACCATTAGCAAACCAAAAAATGCCCATCCATATGGAATGACATTCATCAAAAATACGGCCGGCCCGCCGATCAATCCGGCCGCCAGGATCACAGGCACGTTCCGCTGTATCCTGTCCGAAACAAACCCTGCAAGAGGGCCGGCCCACAGCCCCCCGAAAAGGCAAATGGCCAGCAGCGCCGCAGCCTTCTCTCCGCTTATTCCAAAAGTATCGACCAGGTAAAGCGGGATAAAGGAAATCGTCGAGTAAAGGGAAACCATAACCACGATGCCGCAGATCAAAACCGCAGTCACGCGGCGTTTTGGATCCAATGCCGCGTCGTATTCGGCTTGCGCTGACTCTTCGCTCCTTTTTTTCCTGCCTCGTCCGTTGTCAAGACGGCCGAGCAAAAGATAAAAGATGATTCCAAAAATGAAGGTGGGGATCGAAACGGCAAGAAATGTACCGCGCCACCCCAGCACGGCTGTAAGCCCGGCAGCTATGAGTGGCGCGGAAAAAAAGCTCAGGGACCCTCCGATCTGATGGATGCCAAGTGCCCTTCCCCTGTACCTGGGTTCTACCGCCGCCGATACAAGCGGTGAAGCTGCGGGATGATAGCCTCCACCCATGATTCCCATTAGGATAAACACTGCTGCCAGCAATGAATAATATGGAGACAGGCCTGCAATGATTCCTGCCAGGGCTACACCGGATACGCCACAGGTTAGAACGATCCTCGGGCCGAAACGGTCTGCGAGCCATCCCGCCGGAAGCTGGCTCACCCCGTAGGACAGGCTGTAAGCGGATAACAGTGCCC
>CAYXDR010000349.1:0-3856 GCA_964463515.1 uncultured Desulfobacteraceae bacterium
ATTCCGACCCCGACGCCGATAAGCCGGGGATGGTACTTTTTACGGTTTCATCAAGCTTGTATTTAAAGCAGAAGAATAAGGTTGGAAAATTTCAATGCAGCATGGGCCGTCGCATCCAGGCGGACTTAAGTTCACTGCATGCGATATTTGTCAATTACGAGGGAGTGGTGGAATCAAAAGGCGTTACTGCTCGCTGTCGTCCTGTCTGAGGATCGCCTGATGCGGTGCTTCTGCATCAGTCTGTATAACTGGGAACGTGAGAGGTTCGAACACCTGCATGCTGCTTTCAGGTCTCCGCCGGTGTGTGTCAAAAGTTCTGTCACATATTTTTTCTCCGCTGCTGCGACGGCCTCGGCCCTTGCTTCCTGGAGGGTGGAATGCGGTTGTTCGGAAAAATAATCAAATTCTGCAGTGTCTTTTTTTCCGTAATCATTCGATGCTTTATCTAAATGGGCCTGTTCCTGCTCTTTTCTGGCTTTAAGCCGGAGATCAATCGGCAGGTGTTTTGAGAAAAGGGTTGGTTCTCGTCCAGCCGCGGCAAAGGCCGTTTCTATAGCGTGAAACAGTTCCCGTACATTCCCGGGCCAGCTGTATTCGAAAACCACTTCAAGAAAATCAGGAGAAAACCCCTTAAGGGGAAGTGCATAGCGGCTGCAAAGCAGTGAGGAGTGGGCCATCGAAAGTTCAGTGATATCCTCTCGATGTTCCCTGAGCGGAGGAAGCCTCAATGTGGATGTTCCAAGCCGGAACAAAAGATCGGTTCGAAATAGCTTCTCCTCCGCCATATGGTTCAGGTCTCTGTTTGTAGCAGCTATCAGACGGAAGCGGCTTTCTATTTCCCGTGTTCCGCCGACAGGCCTGAACCTTCGTTCCTGCAGTACACGCAGAAATGACTTCTGAATATCGATTGGGAGCTCGCCGATTTCATCAAGGAACAAGGTGCCGTCGTCGGCCTGTTTTAAGAGTCCTTCACTGGGTTTGTCCGCACCGGTGAAAGCTCCTTTTTCGTGGCCGAACAAGGCGCTTTCCACCAGGTTAGGCGGCATCGCCGCGCAGTCCACCGTAACGAAATTCATTTTCCGGCGGTCGCTGTTTTCATGAATGGCTCTTGCGAAAAGTTCTTTTCCAGTCCCTGTTTCCCCTGTGATCAGTACGCTGGTGTCGCTGGATGAGACTTTTGCTGCGAATTCAAGGCAGGAGCGGATAGAAGGGCTGTTTCCCAGTATGCCTGACCGGTTGAAAACTCTGGGAGTTTTGGAAAGCATTTTAGCTTCCCTGTACTGAAGCGCTCTTATGATTGGAAGTGCCAGGGCGTTCAGCCCCGAGGCCTTTTCAAGGTAATCCCACGCGCCGTTTTTGATCGCCAGTTCGGCCCCGTCCCGATCGCCGAACGCGGTCATTATTATAACCTCCGGTGCCGACGTGGAAGTTTGTATCTGCGGAATATAGTTGAGTCCGTTTCCGTCGGGCAGCCGTACATCGAGCAGTACCAGGTCGAAGTGTCCTTTTCGTAAAATATCAAGGCCGCTTTCAAGTGTTTCCTCCCTTTGGACCAGATGCCCTCTGTCTTCTACCAGGTCGCAGATCATTCGGGAAAACATTTCGTCATCGTCTATTACGAGCACTCTAGCCATTTAAACAAACCATCCTTTGGATGTTATAACTTCAGCCTCCGAGGGCCCTGCTTACGGCAAGGGCCAGTTCAGAAGTCGTGTATGGTTTCATGACAACGTCTTTGATGCCCGTTTCCAGCGCTTCCCTTTTATCCACAAGTTCACTGAAGCCTGTGGCGAGAACGACCGGAAAATCGGGCTTCATATTCATTATTTCCATTGCAAGTGCAAGACCGGTCATCTCCGGCATGGTCATGTCCGTTAGAACGAGGTCGAATTCCTGTGGCGAAGACTTGAAAATATCCAGCGCCTCTGAGCTGCTGGCGGCTGTGACGACCTCGTAGCCCAGCCTGGTAAGCATCAATCCTGCGACTTCGGCCAGCGCTTCGTCGTCATCGACGCAAAGAATTCTGCCGTTGCCACAGGGAGGTGAGGGGGCTTCGGCATTCACAGGCGGTTCGTTTTTCTCCAGTAATGGAAGGTAGATATAAAAGATAGTCCCTCGACCGGGGGTGCTTTCCGCCCATATTACCCCATCGTGATTCTTTACGATTCCATGAGTGACAGCAAGGCCCATCCCGCTGCCTTCTCCCGGGCTATTAGCAGTGAAAAAAGGATCGAAAATTTTAGGAAGAACCGTTTTTTCGATCCCATGTCCTGTATCCTTTACAGTTAGAACCAGATAATCACCTTCCCGCAGTTCGCGGTGTTTCGGATCGTTGATTTCGGGACGGACATGTTCACGCCGCAGTCCTATGGATAAAATACCGCCTTTTTCCCGCATGGCGTGAGCAGCATTGGTGCAAACATTCATAATCATCTGGTGCATGCGGGTGAGATCTGCAAGGACAGTTTCGCCTGTAGCCTCTATTTCGGTCTTGATTTCAATAAAAGAGGGCAGGGCGGGCCGGAGGAGTTTTACCGCTTCCTTTATCACGGAACTCAATTTCAACGGTCGCAGCTCCTGGTCCTCACGACGGCTGAATGTGAGAATCTGGTTTACAAGTTCTCCTGCTTTTTCACCTGCCTTCAAAACATTTTTCAAATAATATGCGCACCTGCTGTCTTCTGAAAGCTCCGCCAAAGCCATTTCGGTGTAACCGAGAATGGCACCGAGGTTGTTGTTGAAATCATGTGCAATTCCCCCTGCAAGGGTGCCGATGGATTCCAGTCGCTGAGCGGTTTGAATACGTTCCTCCAGGTTCTTACGCAAGGTTATATCCCGGCTGATGGTAATTACGGAATTTATTCTTCCGTGTCCATCTCCTTCAGGCATCAGCCGCCAGTCGAAAGTCATCAGGCCCTGTTTCCCGTCAAGGGAAAACTCGGTTCCGTAGGGTCTCCCGGTATTAAAAACCTGGAGGATTGCATTTTCCCAGAATGCAGAAATGGTTTCGGCAAAACCCATTTCTCGATGGGTTTTGTTGATGAACCGTGATGGAGGTATTCCCGTAATTTCTTCTACGTTTTTCGAGACAAATATGTGTCGGCAATTCCTATCGAAACGCATTACTATATCAGGAATTCCTTCCAGAAGAGCCTTGTAGAAGTGTTCTTTTTCAACCGTTTCACGAATTTTTTTCTTTAAAAGCTGTTTTGTCCGGAGGAGTGCCCGGTGCTTTCGTGCCGAAATCTGGATGATATCGCCAGAAAGTTCCGCCGTTCTTGCCATGCGAACCTCATACTACTATGTCGAAGTTTATATCAAGTATCCTATATTTATAAGCGCGTGGCAACTATAATATAGGAAATCAATGGATATTGTCCCGGAAATTTTGGCAGATGCGTGAAAATACACAGCTGGATCAGGAACCCATTTCGACCCCCATAGCGTTACCGACGCCGATAACGCTGGGATGGTGCTTTCTGCGCGGCCCAAAATTCAAGGTCAGGGTTTATGAGTGACTTATGAAAAAACCTGTGTTTTAATGCCCGCTATGGAAACTATGCAGGACATACTCAAGAGTTACCGATTTACCCCGCTTGACGAGAAAAACCTCGAGAAACTTGCCGGTATTCTGCTTCCCGTCTCCGACCAACTGGCTGAAGAATTTTATGATTTCCTGACTGAAAATCCACACACCGCCGCTTATTTTCGAACCGAAGAAGCCATCGCCAAGAGGAAGGAGACTATCAAAGCCTGGTTCCGAAAGATCCTTACTTCTAAATACGACCATCATCTCTACATGAGACTGCAGCGAATAGGGGCCGTTCACGTGAAAATAGGTTTAAACGGTCATTAT
>CAYXDR010000350.1:0-3851 GCA_964463515.1 uncultured Desulfobacteraceae bacterium
GTTCCACCACCGGCCCCGGGAATCCTGCAGGATTCATTTAGTACCGAACAGGCTCGAAAAATCGTTTTCAGCCTCGGTGATGAGTATCCCCAGCTAAAACCCGGGGAATCAGGCTATGAACTGTCTGCGGAAAATAAACTGAATCTGATAGAACCCGCGGCAGAGAGGCTCGTACGGCAGGTTGAACGTACATTCGAATATTATGCCACGACACTGGGCTTCGGTCGTGTAAAGAAAATATTTGTCTCCGGAGGCATAGAAGGTTATCGCGGTCTTGTTGATTATATCGGGACAGAGCTCGGAATCGAGGGAGATTTCATCGACCCGCTGGATCCCGGCAATCCAGGGGTCGACGAAGCTCTCCCTCCTGATTCCCTACGGGAGCGCATGTCCTACACCCTGGCCGCCGGCCTTTCGCTTTCAGACGATTCGCGGACTCCCAACCTGATCCGGCCCTATGAAGCCAAAGACCGGGCGGCACGGATAAAAAAGTTCAACAAACTGATTTTCGTATTCTTTTTGTTGCTTATGGCCGCATTTGGTGGTTATAATCTCTGGCAGAAAAGCATAGAGACACGAAGACAGGCCGTCGTCACCGAGCTGGAATCCCGTTTAGCAGGTCAGGATAAATCCGTGGACAGGGAAGAAATCCTTGCCATGCTGGCCACGGTTAATGAAAAAAAGAGCAATATCAATGACCTATCCAGCCGGTATCTGGCTGTGGCAGTGTTCAGCGAGGTTGCATCATCCACTCCGGAAGCTATCCGGTTGCTTTCCGTGCGCTTTGTTGCGCCGGCGGCCGGCAAAGAGGAAAAGCAGGCCGAAAGTGCAGTTAAGTTTTTATCTGTCGAAGGATTGGTTTTCGGTGGGCCGAAGCGGTTCGACTCTATTCTGGCCGGTTATCTGGTTAAGCTGGAGTCTTCACCCATTTTTGCAAATCCAAGGGTTGAAAAAACCGAAGTCCAGAAATACAGGGAAACAGAAGTCCTTCGTTTTACGCTTAAACTGGAGGTTTTTTAAATGGCCGGGTTTTCAAAGCGGATACCTTCCGACAGTTTGAGATACCTGCTCGTATGTGTGATCGGGATAACAGCTTTCGTCGCGATCGCCATATATCCGTCGTCCAAGTCCATTTCCAGGCTGGAAACAAAGATAAACGAACTGCAGTACCGGATCGAAAAGCGGAAAACCCTTTACCCTCTTTATAGTGAATTGAAAAAGCGCTTGGAGTCGAGCGAGCGCCCGAATCTGACACTCCCCGAGCCCAAGCCTTATCCCAGAAACGGGATAGACAGTATTTCCTCCGCCTTCGAACCGCTCGTCGAAGGCCTTGCGGCTTCACTGGAAGACGTAACTCCCGATGTTCGGGCTCTTGCAGTGGATTCATCGGCCCTTCCCGTCCGAATCGTCTTGAAGGGGCACTTATCAAGCTTCCAGGAGTTTTTGACGCGCCTGGGCTCTGTTCCTTTTGTCACACATGTGGAAGAAGTCAGGATCGAACAGATTCCGGGCGGCAGGGAGATGGAAGTGAAGGTTTGGTTCGCGGTGGGGGACTGAACAACATGAACATTTCAAAGAGAGAAAAAATAATTCTCGGAGTTGTGGCCGGAGCTGCCGTTGTGGCAGCCTATATCCAGTTTCTGGCTCCTTCCGGAGGCGAGGGAGGCATTGATATCCAAAAAGTGAAACAGGACTTGACTTCCTTTGTCACGTCAACATCTGCCGCGGTGGCCCAGGCCAAACCCGATGAGCAGGCTCTCCATGCCTTGGCGCTGGCCGCAAGGCCATGGAAAGGCGACCCGTTTCTCAAGACCGACGAACCTATCGATCTTGGAAAAACGGAAGAAATCAATTTTCCGGAACTTTCCTATACTGGATTTGTAGGCATGGACACCAAGCGGGTGGCCGTCATAAACGGGGTGGAATATGAAGTTGGCGATGAATTATCCTCGCCCGGCTTTATACTTGAAGAAATACACCCCGACAGGGTGATAGTGGGGGTGAAAGGAGAACAGCATCGAACCACGGTGCCACTCGTTGAAGAAGTCTTCTAAACATATTTAAATGGTGTTATCTTTAAATGAAATATTTTAGTTATACATTGCTTTTTTTGGTTTTTACAACGGCGATCCCTGCTCTCCAGGGCTGCAAGACAACAAAAGCGCCGGAAACTGACCCGTTTTTTGAAAAATGGAAGCTAATATCCGAGGAATCCCGGGGCCATTCACCCGAAACGCCGCTCGGAAGATACTCTTTCGGTGAAGTCGTCGAAATCCCTTCTATGAGTGAACAAGGTGACGACGTGCACCAGCAGATGCTCGATGAGGCGGAAAAGAAAGACTCCGCCCGTCCTCTTCCCGCCCAGAAAATCACAATGACGATGAGAAGCACCGATGTCAACGTGATTCTGCGCGCCCTGGCACGCGCGGTCGACCAGAACATCATGATGAATGAAGGGGTTTCCGGCGTGACGAATATCAGCGTCAACATGACCCCATGGGACCAGGTGTTCAAGGGAGTGCTCGCTACCCGCGGCCTCACCTACACCTGGGAAGGCGACATAATCCGCGTAATGACCATCGAGGACATGAAGCACGAAGTTGAAATGGAAAGAGTCCGCAAGGACCGCATCTCACAGCGTTTGCAGAGGCAGGAACTGGAGCCCCAGATAACCAGGATAATACCTATCAGATATGCGAACGCAGAAAAAATGAGACAAAATCTTCGAGAACTCCTGAAAGAGAATATAATTACGAATGACGGAGATCAAAAAAGTCCTGTTGGGCGCGGCGAGGCCCGCGTGCTCGTGGATGAGCACAACAATGCACTTATCGTTCACGCGAGAAAAAATGAAATGAATTCTGTGCTCGAAATCGTGCGCCAGCTTGACCGCGCTACCGCTCAAATAAGGATCGAAGCAAACATCGTCGAGGCTTCCAGAGATACCGCGCGTGAACTGGGCATAGAATGGGGAGGCCTTTACCATGCCGGAGGCAGCAAAAAGTCCTGGATAACACCGGGTGACAACACCGGCGGCGTCGCGGGTTCGGACGTGGACACGCCCGTCTCCCCCACTCTCGAAGGCATGGCGGCCAACTTCCCCGCCGAATTCGTGGAAAAAACAGGCAAGGGCTTCATGCTCGGCTATGTTGGGCAGAAAGTAGGCAGCTACCTCCTGGACATGAGGCTTTCCGCCCTTCAGTCCCAAGGCAAGCTTAACATTTTATCCAGCCCTTCCATAACCACCATGGACAACCAGACGGCCTTCACCGTGAGCGGCGAGAAGGTTCCCTATGTATCCACGAGTTCGGAAGGAGAAAGAGAAGTCAAATTCGAGGATGCCGAACTGAGGCTCGAGATAACGCCGAATGTAATCGACGAACAGCATCTGAAGATGAAAATAATCGTTAAAAAGGACGAAGTGGACACAAGCCGGACTGTCGAAGGAAACCCGTTTATTCTCAAGAAGCAGACTGAGACCACCTTGATTGTCAGAGACGGGGAAACGATAGTGATTTCCGGATTGACCAAACAGTTCGATTCTAATGTGGACAAAGGTGTGCCCGGATTGAAAGACATCCCTGTTCTCGGAGCATTGTTCAGGGGGTCCAACAGGTCCCAGAAGATGGAAGACGTACTCGTATTTATAACGCCGCATGTACTGGGCCCCCCGGAGCCCGTAACTGATGGTACTGGTTTCCTCTGCTCCTGTCTGCTCCAGTTTATGCTGATTCCAGGCAGGCTGTACTCCTCGATCAGGGGCATGCGCAGGTCGATATTCAGGGCTCGGGCCAGGATCTCCTGCTGCTTGCGGGCCACCCGGTCCCGATAGGCCAGGGAACCGATCAGGC
>CAYXDR010000351.1:0-3845 GCA_964463515.1 uncultured Desulfobacteraceae bacterium
GCCTATGTCAATATCGTGGTCAGCATGTTTTTCGGCGGTATAACAGGCACTGCCATTTCCGACACGACAGCCATAGGTTCCATCCTGATTCCCACGATGGTCAAGGAAGGCTATTCCAGGAAATTCAGCGCGGCTGTAACGGCCGCATCCTCCACCATGGGACCCATCATTCCTCCAAGCCTGATGTTTATCATATACGGGTCAATCGCCCAGGTATCCATTCGGGACATGTTTCTTGCGGGCGCCATTCCCGGCGTGCTCGTGGGCGTGTCACAAATGGTCGCAGTCAAGATCATCGGACTGCGCGAGGATTTCCCCAAGCGCACAGTGAGGATACCTTTCGCCGAGGGGGTAAAAATTGTTTCTGTCAGCCTCCCTGCGTTGATTCTGCCGATACTGATTCTGGGAACTATCGTGTTCGGAGTCGCCAGCCCCACCGAGGCTGCCGTCATCGCGACCTTTTACACGATATTCATCGCGCTTTTCGGTTATCGAACCATGACGCCGCGCAAACTGATGAGTGTCTTCAAGGATTCGGCTATTGAAACTGGAAGTGTTTCTATTATTATAGCGGCCGCCGCCTTATTCGGCTGGGTCTTGTCAAATGAACAGGTACCCCAGTATTTCGCGCAGTTTTTGGTGGATAATATTCATAATAAATTTATTATATTACTTCTCATTAATTTTTTATTGTTCGCGTTGGGGATGTTTATGGACAGCATTCCTGCCATCATGATCGTAACGCCCGTTTTTATGCCTCTGTTCCGAATCTTGGAGATTGATCCATTGCACGCAGGCGTGTTTATGAGCGTCAACCTGATCACTGGGCTGGCGACTCCGCCGGTGGGCTGCTGCCTGTTTGCGGCATCCATTATTTCCAATGAATCCATGGAAAAAATCAGCTGGGCGATCATGCCGTTTTTGGTTGCCAACGTGATGGTGGTTCTGCTGGTGACATATGTTCCAGCTGTTTCGATGCTAATTCCTTCTTTGTTTCAGTAACGGGTACTCGCCGTCAGCTACTGGACGCTATAGGTTAAGACGAACATGATAAAAGAGAAACAAAAAAAAACATTGAAATCTGAAGCTTATGAGAGCCTACGATATCGAATTATCACGCAAGAACTGCCGCCCGGGGAACTCCTGAAGGAAAAAGAACTTACAGCCCTTTATCATATAGGTCGAACTCCCCTGCGGGAAATTTTTATCGAGTTGCAGCGGCAGGGCTTGATTCGCATGGTACCCAGATCCGGCACATGGGTGGCCCCTCTGGACTTGAATTTTGTTAAACAGATTGCAGAGGTACGTCTACCGCTCGAAAGGCTTGCCGGGGAACTGGCTACTGAAAGAATACTGCCTGAGCAAAAAAACCTGCTCGAGAAAATTCTTAAGTGGGCTGCATCGGGTTCAGGGATAGAAGACGCGGGTCTTCAGGAGATGTTTCAGCATGAATCGCGTTTTCACCATATTCTTTATGCCGCTACACAGAATGCAAAGCTGGAGGAGCTTTTGGTGGAATTTCAGTCTATCAGTTCCCGTTTCTGGCATTCCATTTTTTTCACTGAAACTCATTTGAAAAGCATGTTTCAGGATCACATGAAAATATATGACGCCTTGAATAATAATAACGCAAAATTGTGCGGTAAACTGCTCGTGAAACACACTCAGGCCTATTTTAATAGTATAAACAACATGATACGCTGATTTTAATTCGTTTCGATCTGGAGACTTCACTAGTGCCATACAATATTTCCAGATTAAGACTATTTTATATTAACGGACGAGTATAGAAGCTTTTAATAAATTGATGAGGTTGTAAAAAGTCAAAATACCCCCTCTATCGTCACCTCTCGACACAATTTCGTGTCGGGGGGTCCAGAGATTCCAACGACTTATGGATTCCCCGACACAAGTTCTCGTCGGGGAATAACGGCTCCGGGACTTTTACGAGGACATCATAAATTGAAAGGAAGTATTATTTAAAGGGAACATCCCGGCAAAAAGATTTTTTACCTGTTCGAGGCGGCGGACCAAGCGGGAATCGGGGCCTCTTTGGACCTTTAAAAATGCCGAAAACACAGTGCCCCGCCGGGGGTGAATTTCAGAAGCGAAAACGGAGGTTTTTTTATGCATTTTGATTCAAAAAAAGTTGCTCTGCTTGGTGGAGGCCACGGCGCCCACTGCATGGCTGCAGATCTGGCATCAAGAGGATTCCGCGTCAACATGTTCGAAATACCCGAGTTTCAGCACAACCTTTCCCTTGTCTTTGACACAAGGACGATCGAAATCGACGGATGCATCAAGGGACGCTATACATTGGACTGTGTCACATCCGATATTCAGGAAGCCATTGACGGCGCCCGCTACATTTTAATCGTGACGCCTGCCTTTGCTCATAAAACCTACGCACAACTGCTGAAAGGGAAGGTAAATGGGGCTGAACAGATCATTATCTTGTATCCCGGAGCGTTTGGCGGGTTTTTGTTCAAAAATATCATGGGGGATAATTGTCCTGTGATTGCCGAAGCCAATAACCTGCCCTACGACACCCGCCTGACGGAGCCGGGCCGCGTCACGATTTATGGATTCAACAATGTCAATATCGCATTTTTGCCGGCAAACCGGGGACAAGAACTGTTTCAGGAGGTCAAGGATCTGCATCCATTTGTTCGAATGTACAATGATGTTCTCGAGGCAGGGCTCAGCATCGTGAATCCTGCGTTTCACGCTGGCCTGTGCCTGTTTTCCATAAATGACATTGAAAACTGGCCCAAGCGGCCTTTTTTTCTTTATGAGCACGGCGTCACCCCGTCTTCTGTCAAGATGAACATGGTGCTCGACAACGAGAGAAAAGCCATCGGCCGCGCTTTCGGCTATGATCTGAGGCCCATGGAGGATTTTTCCAATCTGCCGGGAAAATACACCTGGCGGGATCTTTACAAGGCAATTCACGGCGACATATCCCTGACGTCCATCTCCGGCCCGCACGACATCGACAGCCGCTACCTGACCGAGGATGCACCCTACGGCCTGGTTCCCTGGAGTCACATAGGGAAACTGGCCAATGTCAATACCACCTACATCGATGCAGTTGTAAACATATACAACGTGATCCATGAGAAAAACTGGTGGGTGGAAGGCCGCAACATGAAGGATTTGGGGATCGAGGGTATGAGCATCTCTGAAATAAAAAAATTCCTCCAAACCGGATTAATGCTTTCCAATGACCGCAGACCGAACCGGCGTTCCGCCGTTCTGGAAGCAACGAGCTAGTTTCCATCCGGTATTTCCGGATGGGCACGAGCTAAGGTGGCGGTCTTTCTTGATCTCATGGACTTTGTCCACGTAGGCTATAGTCTCCCGGCTGCTGCCCCCGGTGACTACCGAGAGGATCCTTTGGATTGTGTTCTCACGGCTTGATGGCACCGAAAAAAGTCAAAATATCCCCTCTATCGTCACCTCCCGACACAAGTTCTCGTCGGGAAATGACGGGCAGGGGACTTTTACCAGGCCATCAATCATGGGTTTCCCCCAGACCTCCACCGCAAATGGAACGTGTTGTGAAGCCTGAGGAATCATAATTTGCGAGCAGGAAATCCCAAGTTTTTCCCAGACCAAATTGCCAATCGGTTGCAAAAATTTCACCAGAAAACTTATCGATTTCAAGACCAGAGGTGATGCCATTTGGCATGGGCCGGACACCGGGGGGGTCATTTTTTAAAAATAGGGCACACTTGAGGGTCTCGTAAAAAGTACCATCCCGGCTTATCGGCGTCGGGGTCGGAATCGTTATCGGGGTCGAAAAGGCTGTCGATCAACGTCCGATACCGATCCCGATAGCGACC